>NZ_VRUV01000065.1:0-14057 GCF_008039455.1 Methylobacterium sp. WL116 | reverse complement strand
CTTCCGCACGCACCGGCGCCTCGGCGCGGGCCGGCATCTCGGTCCGGGCCTCCTGGCGCGGCTCGCGGCGCGGCTGCTCCGTGCGTCCGTTCTCGTTACGGTTCTCGCGGGGCGCTTCGGCGCGCGGCTGCTCCTGACGAGACGGATCCTGGCGCGAAAGGTCCTGGCGCGGAAACTCGTCCCGCGACTGATCGCGGCGGTTGAACTCGGCGCGGTTCTCCTGCCGATTGTCCTGGCGCGGATACTCCTGCCGCCCGTTCTCCTGCCGCCCGCTGTCCTGGCGGTTGAAGGTCTGCCGGGGCGCGTCCTGGCGATCGTAATCGGCGCGCTGGCCGTGCTCCTGGCGGCCCTGATCCTGCCGGCCGCCGTCCTGGCGGTTGCCGTCGGGACGCTGGTTGTCGAAGCGGGCGCCGTTGTCGAAGCGCGGCCGGTCGTTGCGGTTGTTCTGGAACCGGTCGCGGCGCTCCTGGCGGTCGCCGCGGTTCTGGTTCTGGCCGAACCTGTCCTGCTGGTTGCGATCCTGGCCGCGATCCTGGCGCCCGTCCTGCTGGCCGCCCTCGCTGCGGTTGTCGTAGGGCTGCGGCTGTTGGCCCGGATCGCCGTATTCGGGCGCGTAGCCGGCATAGCCCTGGCCGTTGGCCTCGCCGCCCTGCTCTTCGTCGCCGTCCTCCATGTCGTCGTCGTACGACCGCGAGGCGTAGCCGGCGCCGGCCTGCGGGCGGCCCTGCTCCTGCGCGCCGGAGATGATCCGGAAATAGTGCTCGCCGTGCTGGAAGTAGTTCTCCGCCGCCACCGGGTCGCCCGCCGCCTGCGCGTCCCGCGCGAGCTGAGCGTACTTGTCGGCGATGTGCTGGGCGGTGCCGCGGACTTTGACGTCGGGTCCGTTGGATTCGTAGGACCGGGTCAGCGGGTTCGGGCCCTTCGGCCGGTTCCGGCCGCGCACCCGTCGGTTCTGGTTTGGTCTCATCGGTCTCAGATGACCCTCGTTACTGCGAAAGGCGCGTCTGGTCGGGGGGAAGGCTGGGGGCCGGGCTCCCGAGGCGCCGCAGTGCGGGTCCTCGCCGGCGCCCGCGGACGGATTATCGGAATTGATCCACGAACCGCTCGCCTACCAGCCGTCTGTCCCGATCCCTCGGGGCCTACGCTTGCGTCCAAGACGCCCGTCGATTGTCAGGTTCGAAAACCGCCGCGCCGCTGCTCGAACCCGAGCCTGCGTCTGATCGACGGTGGAGCGATCGGCCGCCACCCCGTAAAGGATGCGCTATACCGAACCTACGGCTTTCCGTCTTAACGGATCGTCCGCGAACCGCAAGTCGAGACGGGGGATCCAGCGCGAAGTTGATGGGGATTCCGGCGAATTTTGCGTGATCGGTGCCATAAATCCCCTATGCGGGCGCCTTGTCGGGCCGACCGACGAACGACGCGACCCGCGTATGCCCGGCGAGATCGCGCGTGATGCCGCTCTGTCGAAGGCCCGCCTTCCGGCCCAGCTCCGTCACGGCGTCCGCCTGATCGTAGCCGATCTCGAGGTGGAGCGAGCCGCCCGGCGCGAGCAACCCGCCTGCCGTCGCATCGACGATCCGTCGATAGGCCGCAAGCCCGTCGCCGCCGCCGTCGAGCGCGGCCATCGGATCGTGCTCGCGCACCTCGCGATCGAGGCCGGCGATCACGGCGCTGGCGATGTAGGGCGGGTTCGAGACCACCCGGTCGAACCGGCCCACGAGCGCCTCGCACCAATCGCCGGCGACGAACAGGGTGCGATGAGCGACGCCATTGTCGAGCGCGTTTGCGCGCGCCGTGCGCAGGGCATTCCAGGAGCGATCGAGGCCGATGCCGGTCGCGTTCGGCAACGCGCTCAACAGCGCGACCAAGATGCAGCCGCTGCCGGTGCCGAGGTCGAGGATGCGGAGGGGGGCCGCCGTGTCCGAAACCGTTTCCAGCGTGGCGTCGACCAACGTTTCGGTGTCGGACCGCGGCACCAGCGTTTCCGGGGACAGCCGGAACGGCAGGCCCCAGAACTCCCACGTTCCGAGAATGCGGGCCACCGGTTCTCCGGCAACGCGCCGGCGCGCGGCGGCCTCCAACCTGTCCGCGCCCTCCGATCCGAGGGCTCGGCCGCCGTGCAGCGCGAGGTCGACGGCGCGGAGATCGAGCACGCCGAGCATCAGGAAGCGGGCATCGCCCTCGGGTATGCCTTCCGCGGCGAAGCATTCGGCGAGGCGCCGCAGGGCAAGGCTGCGCGTATGATCCGGGCGGACGATGCGCGCGTCGGCCCGTCCGCTCACGCCATGCCTTCCGCGGCGAGCAGCTCGGCCTGATGCTCCGTCACGAGCGCGTCGACCAGCTCGTCGAGGGCGGTGCCGGCGAGCATCTCCTCCAGCTTGTACAGGGTGAGGTTGATTCGGTGGTCGGTCACCCGGCCCTGCGGGAAGTTGTAGGTTCGGATGCGCTCCGAGCGGTCGCCGGTGCCGACCTGCGACTTGCGGTCGGCGGCGCGGACCGCATCCTTGGCCGAGCGCTCGGCATCGTAGAGCTTGGCCCGCAGCAGCGACATCGCGCGGGCGCGGTTCTTGTGCTGGGAGCGCTCCTCCTGGACGAAGATCACGATCCCCGACGGCAGGTGGGTGATGCGGATCGCCGATTCGGTCTTGTTGACGTGCTGGCCGCCGGCCCCCTGCGAGCGCATGGTGTCGATCTTCAGGTCGGCGTCGTTGACGACGATGTCGACCTCCTCGGCCTCGGGCAGGACCGCGACGGTGGCGGCGGAGGTGTGGATCCGCCCCTGCGCCTCGGTGTCGGGCACGCGCTGGACCCGGTGGGCGCCGCTCTCGAACTTCAGGCGGGCGAAGACGCCGCGGCCCTTCACCTCCGCCACGACCTCGCGATAGCCGCCGACGGTGCCCTCGCTCTCGGAGATGACCTCGACCTTCCAGCCCTTGGTGTCGGCGTACTTGGCGTACATCCGGAACAGGTCTCCGGCGAACAGCGCGGCTTCGTCGCCACCGGTGCCGGCGCGGATTTCGAGGATCGCGCTCTTCTCGTCGGCCGCGTCCTTGGGCAGCAGCATCAGCTGCAGGTCGCGGTGCGCCTTGATCAGCGCGTCCTCGGCGTCGGGCTTCTCGGCGGCGGCGAGCGCACGCATCTCCGGGTCGCCGCCGGGCTCGTCGATCAGCGCCTCGACCTCGGCCAGGTTGGCGGCCGCGGCGCGATAGGCGTGGATGCCGGCGACCACGGGATCGAGATCCGACAGCTCGCGGGAGAGCTGGACGATGCTCTCCGAGCTCGCATCGCCGGCGGCGAGGGTGCCGGTGACGATGTCGTGGCGCACGAGGATGGCGTCGAGGCGGTCGGGGGGAAAGGGGATCATCGACCGGGGTCTACTCTGGGACGCTGACGGAAACGAGCCTGGTCTTCACGCTGGGCGGGGTCAGACCGGGATGCCGTGGGCCTTGGCGAAGGCGGCGAGCGCCGGGCGGATCGAGGCGCCGTCATGGGCGCGGGCCATCTCGGCGTCGATCACGTCGGCGATCGCCCGCGCATCGAGGCTCAGCACCATCGCCTTGATCGGGCCGATCGAGGCGGGCGACATCGAGAGGTCGCGGAAGCCCATGCCGATCAGCGCCATCGCCTCGAGCGGCCGTCCGCCGATCTCGCCGCACACCGTCACCGGGCATCCGGCCGCGTTCGCGCGCTCGGCGATCAACCGGAAGGCGCGGATCGCCGCGGCGCAGAGCGGATCGAACCGGTCCGCGACGCGGCGGTTCTCGCGGTCGACCGCAAACAGGAACTGCATCAGGTCGTTCGAGCCGACCGACAGGAAGTCGGCCACCTGCGCGATCTCGTCGATCTGGAACAAGAGCGAGGGCACCTCGACCATCGCGCCGAGGCGGCAATCGCTCGGCAGCGGATGGCCGTGGCGGCGCAGATGCGCCTTCTCGCGATCGACGATCGCCTTGGCCCGGACGAACTCGTCGACCGTGGCGACCATCGGGAACATGATCTTGAGCGGGCGCCCGGCCGCCGCCCTCAACAGCGCGCGCAGCTGCACACGAAGCAGCGCCGGTCGGTCGAGGCCGATCCGGATCGCGCGCCAGCCCAGCGCCGGGTTCTCCTCCTCGAGCTTGGGCATGTACGGCAGGATCTTGTCGCCGCCGATGTCGAGCGTGCGGATCGTCACCGGCCGGTCGCCGGTGGCGGCGAACACCGCCTCGTACAGCGCCTGCTGCTCGGCCGCCGAGGGCATCCGCTGCGCCACCATGAACTGCAGCTCGGTGCGGAACAGGCCGATGCCCTCCGCGCCGGTCTCGTTGAGGTGGCCGAGGTCGACGAGCAGGCCGGCATTGAGGTGCAGGCCGATGCGGATGCCGTCCCGGGTGATCGCGGGGACGTCGCGCAGCGCCCGGTACTGCTCCTGCCGCTTGGCGCGCAGGCGCACCATCTCGGCATAGGCCGCCTCGATCTCCGGCCCCGGGCGGACCTGGACCTCGCCGGAGACGCCGTCGACGATGATCGCGTCGCCCGAATCGCACAGCGCCGTCGCGTTCTCGACCTCGCCGACGGCAGGGATGCCGAGCGCCCGCGCGACGATCGCGATGTGGCTCGTCGGACCGCCCTCCTCCAGCACGACGCCGCGCAGGCGCGATGGATCGTAGTCGAGCAGCGCCGCCGGGCCCATCGAGCGGGCGACCAGGATCGCGTTGTCGGGCAGGTAGGCGCCCGCGCCCGCGCCCTCCTGCCCGGTCAAGCGGCGCAGCAGGCGGTTGGCGAGGTCGTCGAGGTCGTGCAGGCGATCGCGCAGGTACGGGTCGCTCTGGCGCATCATCCGGGCGCGGTTGTCCGACTGGACGCGCTCGACCGCCGCCTCCGCGGTCAAGCCCGAGACCACTGCCTCGCGCATCCGGCGCAGCCAGCCCTTGTCGTGGGCGAACATGCGCACCGTTTCCAGCACCTCGCGAGATTCGCCGGTGCCGATCTTGTCGCCGCGCTCGACCAGGTCGTCGATCGCCGAGCGCACCGCCTCGATCGCGGCCTCGAGCCGGGCGATCTCGGCCTCGACGTTCTCGGCGATCAGCGTCTTCACGACGATGCGCGGCTCGTGCAGCACCACGTGGCCGAGGCCGATGCCGTCGGCGAGCACGACGCCGCGGGCGTTGACGGCGCGGCGCGCCGCGGTGCCGGCGTCGGGAGCCAGCCCCTGCAGCTCGCCAGACGCGATCATCTCCGAGAGCACCATCGCGGTGGTCTGGAGCGCCTCGATCTCCTCGTCGGAATAGACGCGGTAGGTCTTGTTCTGGACGGTGAGCACGCCGAGCGTGTTGCCGGCCCGGAGCAGCGGCACGCCGAGGAAGGCGTGATACGCCTCCTCGCCCGTCTCTGGGCGGTAGGAGAAGGCCGGGTGGGTCTGCGCGTCGGAGAGCGACAACGGCTCGGCCGTCTGCGCGATCAGGCCGACGAGGCCCTCGTCGGCGCGCATCCGGGTCAGGTGGACCGCCTCGCGGTTCAGGCCCTCGGTGGCGAACAGCTCGAGCGTGTTGTCGTCGCGCAGGACGTAGACCGAGCACACCTCGGCGATGACGTTGGCGGCGATGACCACGACGATGCGGTCCAGGCGCGCCTGGGGGCTGACCGGCTCCGCCATGGCTTCGCGGAGGCGGCGCAGCAGCAGGCGCGGGCCTCCGGGCGCAGCGGGCATCGTCTGGTCAATCCCCTGTCAGCGCGACGCCGGGTGTCGGCGCCGGGCAATCTCAGGTCGCACCCGTCGGACGGGCCTGCAAGCCTCAGGCCTGATCCAGGCCGTATAGCGAGTGGAGCGTGCGGACGGCAAGCTCGGTATAGGCCGCGTCGATCAGGACGGAGAACTTGATCTCGGAGGTGGTGATCGCCCGGATGTTGATGCCCTTGTCGGCCAGCGCCCGGAACGCCTTGGCCGCCACGCCGGCATGGCTGCGCATCCCGACGCCGATCGCCGAAACCTTCACCACGTCGGTGGCGCCCTCGATCTGCGCGAACCCGATCGTGTCGTGCGCCCGGTCGAGCACCGTGCGCGCCCGGTCGTAGTCGGCGGCCGGCACCGTGAAGGTCATGTCGGTGGTCGACTGGTCGCCCGACACCGTCTGGATGATCATGTCGACGTTGATGTTGGCGTCGGCCAGCGGCCCGAAGATCGCGGCGGCGACGCCGGGGCTGTCCTTGACGCGGCGAAGCGTGATCTGCGCCTCGTCCCGCGCGAAGGCGATCCCGGTGATGATCTGCTGTTCCACGTCTGTGTCCTCGTCGCAGATGAGGGTGCCGGGGCGCGCGGCGTCCGGCGGATCGAAGGAGGAGCGGACCGTGGTCGGCACCCGGTGCACCATGGCGAGCTCGACGGAGCGGACCTGCAGCACCTTGGCGCCGAGCGAGGCCATCTCCAGCATCTCCTCGAAGGTGACGCGCTCCATGCGCCGCGCCTTCGGCACGACGCGTGGGTCGGTGGTGTAGACCCCGTCCACGTCGGTGTAGATGTCGCAGCGCTCGGCGCCGATGGCGGCGGCGACGGCCACCGCGCTGGTATCCGACCCGCCGCGGCCCAACGTCGTGATCCGGCCGGTCTCGGCATGGATGCCCTGGAAGCCGGCGATCACCGCGACCTCGCCGCGCTTGAACCCTGCGTCGAGCCGGGTGCCGTCGATCTCCTCGATGCGGGCCGAGCCGTGCGCGTCGGACGTCAGGATCGGCACCTGCCAGCCCTGCCAGGAGCGGGCCGGGATCCCGGCTTTGCGCAGCGCGATCGCCAGGAGGCCCGAGGTCACCTGCTCGCCCGAGGCGACCACGGAATCGTACTCGGCGGCCTCGTATTCGGGGTCGGCGTCCTTGACCCAGCCGACGAGCTCGTTGGTCTTGCCCGACATCGCCGAGACCACGACCGCGACCTCGTAGCCGGCCGCGACCTCGCGTGCGACGTGGGCGGCCACGTTGCGGATGCGCTCGACGTTGGCGACCGAGGTGCCGCCGAATTTCATCACCAGACGGGGCATGCAGCGTCCGCGTTTCTCAAACTTCGTCGAACGACCGATCCGGGCTCAGATGTCCGGGCGTGTTCGGCGGCCTCCAACGATTCGCGAACGGCCGCGCCGCCGGCTGTACCGGACCGGCGTCCGGCGGGTACAAGCGGGGTCGGGGGCTGTCAACACGCCGCCAAGCTCCACTTACCCGGAATGCAGGGTCGGCAGCACCCGCTCGGCCGGTCGCCCGTGCGCGGTCGGCGCGGGACTGCGACCACCGAGCGCGCGCCGTCCCCGAATGGAAAGAGATCGGATGACCATCGACGAGACCGCCGCCGGGATCGAGGCAGGTGCGAGCAGCAGCGCGGGCCTCGGCTTCGTCGACCCCGGCGAGGTCGCCCGGTTCGATGCGCTCGCCGCGACGTGGTGGGATCCGCGCGGTCCGATGCGGGTGCTGCACCGCTTCAACCCCGTCCGCCTCGCCTACATCCGCGACGCGGTCTGCCGTCATCACGGGCGGTCGGTCGAGACGCCGTTCGCGCTGCAGGGCCTCTCGATCGTCGATGTCGGCTGCGGCGGCGGCGTGCTGTCGGAGCCGCTCGCGCGCCTGGGCGCCGACGTCACCGGCCTCGACCCGGCGGCGCAGAACATCGCCGCCGCGCGACGCCACGCGGAGGCCGAGGGCGTGCCCGTCGACTATCGCGCCGAGACCATCGAGTCTGTGGTCGCCGCGGGCGAGACCTTCGACGTGGTGCTGATCATGGAGGTGATCGAGCACGTGACCGACATGCCGGCCTTCGTCCGCACGGCGGCGTCGGCGGTGAAGCCCGGCGGCCTGCTCTTCGCCGCGACGCTCAACCGGACGATGCGCTCCTTCGCGCTCGCCATCGTCGGCGCCGAGTACGTCCTCGGCTGGCTCCCCAAGGGCACCCACGACTGGGAGAAGTTCGTGACGCCGTCCGAGCTGTCGGCGGCGCTCGGCGGCGGCGGCCTGTCGGTCACCGACACCACGGGCGTCGTCTACAATCCGCTCACCGACGGCTGGCGGCTGGGCCGCGATACGGCGGTGAACTACATGCTGGCGGCCGAGCGCCCGGCCTAGCACGCAGGGCACTGTTCGACCGGCGTCAGAATCGAAGGAGACCCGATGCTCGAGAAGATCCCCGCAGCGGTCGGCCAGGCCCTGTCCGGCCTCAAGGCCGGCCTCGAGAAGACCGTCTTCCACGCCGATTTCGCCGATGCCCCGGAGACGATCGCGCTGACGAGCCCGGCCTTCGCCGACGGCGCCGGCATGCCGGTCCGCTTCACCGCGGATGGCGACGGGACGTCGCCGCCGCTCGCCTGGAGCGGCCTTTCCGCGAGCACGGCGAGCGTCGCGATCCTCGCCGAGGATGCCGGCAGCCCGACGCCGCAGCCGCTGGTGCACCTCATCGTCTGGAACCTCGCGCCGGACGTTTCGGATCTGGCCGAGGGGGCGGCCTCTGCGAACGCGCGCGTCGATCTCGGCAAGAACAGCTTCCTCAAGGACGGCTGGCTTCCGCCCGACCCGCCCACCGGCCACGGCCCGCACCGCTACCTGTTCCAGGTCTACGCCCTCGACCGCCTCCTCGACCTGCCGGCCTCGCCGGGCCGCGGCGCCCTGGTCGATGCGATGCGCGGCCACGTCCTGGCCAAGGGATCGCTGGCGGGAATCTACGAGCGGCGCTGAGGCGATCGGCTGGCCTTGGGCAACTGGTGAAACGAACGGAAGGCGCGCGATGAAGGCTCTCCTGTGCACCCGGCTCGGCGGCCCGGACGACCTGTCGATCGCGACGCTGCCCGATCCCGTCCCCGGCCCGGGCGAGGCCCTGGTGCGGGTCACCGTCGCCGCGCTCAACTTCTTCGACACGCTGATCATCGCCGGGCGCTATCAGGTGAAGCCCGAGCTGCCGTTCTCGCCCGGGGGCGAGGCCTGCGGCGTGGTAGAGGCCCTGGGACCGGGCGCGGACGGCGTGCGGGTCGGCGATCGGGTGATCGTGCATGCCAAGCACGGCACCTGCCGCGAACGGCTCGCGGTGCCCGCACGCATGCTGACGCCGGTTCCGGCCGGGGTGAGCGACGAGCAGGCTGCCGGCCTCACGATCACCTACGGCACGTCCCTCCATGCCCTGCGCAACCGCGCGAAGATCCGGCCCGGCGAATGGCTCGCGGTGCTCGGGGCGTCGGGCGGGGTCGGTCTCGCGGCGGTCGAGCTCGGGGCGCTGCTCGGGGCCCGGGTGATCGCCTGCGCCTCCTCGGAGGACAAGCTCGCCATCGCCCGGCAGCACGGGGCGGAGGTGGGCCTCGTCTACGATCCGGCCACCCTGCGCGACACCCTGAAGGACGCGACCGGGGGCAAGGGCGTCGACGTGGTCTACGACGCGGTCGGCGACGCCTTCTCGGAACCGGCCTTCCGCGCGCTGACCTGGCGCGGCCGCTTCCTCGTCGTGGGTTTCGCCGCGGGCGAGATTCCCCGCCTGCCCCTCAACATCATGCTGCTGAAGGAGCTCGACGTGATGGGCGTCCACTGGGGCGTCTTCACCGAGCGCGAGCCGGAGGTGCACCGCGAGAACCAGCGCCAAATGCTCGCATGGGTCGCCGAGGGGCGGCTGACCGCGCGGGTGCACGGCGCCTACCCCCTCGAGGACTACGCCGCGGCCCTCGGCATCCTCAGCCGGCGCGAGGCGGTGGGCAAGGTGCTGCTCCGGCCCTGATCCTTCAGATCAGCCCCTGCGCCTTGGCGAGCGCGACGAGGTCGCCCTGCGGCCGGGCGCCGATGTGCTGGATCACCTCCGCCGCCGCGAGCGCGCCGAGGCGGGCCGAGGTGACGTAGTCGAGGCCGCGGGCGTGACCGGCCAGGAAGCCGGCGGCGAAGAGGTCGCCCGCGCCGGTGGTGTCGATCACCTCGCGCACCGGCGAGGCCTCGACCGAGCGGATCTCGCCGCCCTTCACCACCATCGCGCCCTCGGACGAGCGCGTGACGAGGCCGAGCAGGTGCCGCCCGCGGGCGTCGCGCTCGTCGCGGAGCGCCTTCAGCGCCACGTCCGCGTCGTCGGTCTGGTAGAGGCTCTGCAACTCGCCGATGTTGGCGAACAGGATGTCGACGCTGCCGTCGCGGATCAGCCCGAGGAACTCGTCGCGGTAGCGGCCGACGCAGAACGCGTCCGACAGGGTCAGCGCCACCGCGTTGCCGGCGCCGTGGGCGATCGTCACCGCCTTGCGGAACGCGTCCTTGGCGGCCGGCGGGTCCCAGAGGTAGCCCTCGAGGTAGACGACGCGGGCGCTCGCGACCGTCGCCTCGTCGAGGTCGGCCGGCGACAGGCCCTGGCAGGCGCCGAGATAGGTGTTCATCGTGCGCTCGCCGTCGGGCGTCACGAGGACGAAGCAGCGGGCGGTGGCCGGCCCGTCGGTCGCCACCGGCACGTCGAACGCGACGCCGGTCGCCTTCAGGTCGTGGCTGAACAGGCCGCCGAGCTCGTCGTCGCGGACCTTGCCGACGAAGCCGGTCTTGGCGCCGAGCAGCGCCGCGCCGACCGCCGTGTTGGCGCCCGACCCACCCGACACGATCGTCGCCGGCCCCATCGCGGAGAACAGCGCCTCGGCGCGCGGCTCGTCGATCAGCGCCATCGCGCCCTTCGGCACGCCCTGGTCGGCGAGGAAACCCTCGTCCGTGCGGGCGATGACGTCGACGATGGCGTTGCCGAGCACCAGGAGGTCGAGGCGAGCGGTCATGCGGGCGTCCCTTCGGAAATTCGCTCGCGCTCTCGCACCGGCGCCCGGCAGGGTCAAGCGAGGCGGCTCAGGCGTCGTCGTAGAGTTCGGCGAGCGGGACGGTGATGCCGGGAGGATCGAAGGTCAGCACGCCGTCCGAGACGATACGCGTCTCGATGACGTCGTCGGCGCGACGATGATGGTGGACGGCGAGGCGTTTGACCGTGTCGATGAGGAGGTAATGCATCACGCTCGGGATGCCGAAGTAGCCTGCGAATTTCGCGCCCGTATCGATCGATCGCGTGCTCGGCGAGAGGACTTCGACCACGATGACCGGATCCGTCACTTCCACCGTGTCCGGATCGAGACGAGGTCCGCAACGCACGAGGGCGTCAGGCTCGAAAGCCGTGGTGCGTTCGATCCGAATCGTCATTCCGTCCGGGAGCACCTGGCAGGGCAAGCCCTCCCGCCGAATGGCAGCCCGCAACGCGAGTTGAGCGGCGAATTTCGTCTCGGCATGCCGGACCCGTTCCGGCGACATCGCGAAGACCTCGCCGTCGAGCAACTCATGCCGCCCCGGTCGTCCCTCGCCCCAGGCCAGGAACTCGTCGACGGTCATGCGCGGTTTCGGCTTCACGCTCATGCGGCGAGCGTAACATGTCCCGATCGGGCCGCGAAGGCGGCCGCTACTGCATCGACTTCACTTCGCACTGCGCGTAATCGGCGCTCGCCTTCACGTAGGCGTTGAGCTTCTGCACGTAGCCTTCCGCGATCGGCCGGAACGCCTGGAGCTGCAGGTTGTAGGCCTTGATCGCGTCGTTGTAGCTGTAGGCCTCCCAGCCCGGGCACCCGCCCTTGGCATCGAGGCAGGCGGGTTTCGCCGGCAGGGCCGGCTTCTCCGGCTTGGCCGAGGCGGGCGGCGGCTCCGGAAGCGGGCAGGCGGCGAGTGCCGCGCCGGGGCAGACCAGCGCAAGGACGAGCGAGGATCGGCTCAGGAAACCGCGCATGGACAGGTCGAGCTCCGTTCGGCCCGCCGCGGGGCCGCCTGCACGAACAGATCGGTCTGGACCCGCAGGATGACGGGCTTCAGGTCGAGATGCGCGATGCGCGACAGTTCGATCAGCCCGGACAGGTCGGGCGCGACCTCGACGGATGGGGGCATGGCACTTCGGATACGCAGGAACTGGATCGACCATCACGCTAGGGTCGTTTGCGTGAATCGACCTTTAAGCCGCTCGCCGAAGCGACGTGTCGTCCTGCGCCAAGATCGGATCGGCACGAGGCCGATCCGCCTCAGACCTTCGTGCCGCTCACCGTCACCCGGCCCTCGATCGGGTACGCCGGATCGTTGTAGCCGGGCGTCGAGGGATGGCCGGTCACGACGAGGCCGTCGACCAGGGCCTCGTCCTCGGGCGTGAGGCGATAGTCGAGCCCGCCGAGGTAGTCGGTCCATTGTTCCATGGTCCGCGGGCCGGCGATCACCGCGGTCACGGCGCGGTTGTTCATCACCCAGGCGAAGGCGAACTGCCCGGCGGTGATGCCGCGCGCCTCGGCATGGTCCTTCAGGGTGCGGGCGATGCGCAGCGATTCCGGGCGCCATTCCGTCTGCATCATCCGCGTGTCCTGGCGGCCGGCTCGGGTGTCGGCCGGCGGCGGGGCGTCGGGATCGTACTTGCCGGTCAGCACGCCGCGGGCGAGCGGCGAGTACGGCACCACGCCGAGGCCGAAATGCGCGCAGGCCGGCAGGTGCTCGGTCTCGGGCATGCGGTTGAGCGCGTTGTAGTACGGCTGGCTCACCACCGGCCGGTCGATGCCGTAGGCGTCGCACAGGCGGCAGATCTCGGCGATCCGCCAGGAACGGTGGTTCGAGACGCCGAAGTGCCGGATCTTGCCCTGGCGGACCAGGGTCTCCATCGCCCGCACGGTCTCGTCGAGCGGCGTCGCGTGGTCCTCCTTGTGGAGGTAGTAGATGTCGATGAAGTCGGTCCCGAGCCGGCGCAGGCTCTCCTCGGCGGCGCGGAGGACGTGGACGCGCGACAGGCCGCGATCGTTCGGCCCGTCGCCCATCGGGTTCGCGACCTTGGTGGCCAGCACCCAGGCATGCCGATCCGTCGCGATCGCGCGGCCGGTGATCGCTTCCGAGGCGCCGGAATTGTAGACGTCGGCGGTGTCAATGAAGTTCACGCCCGCATCCCGGGCGCTCGCGACGATGCGCGCGGAATCGGCCTCGTCGGTGGCACCGCCGAACATCATCGTGCCGAGGCAGATCGGCGAGACCTTGAGGCCCGAGCGGCCGAGCGTGCGGTAATCCATCGGAGGCGGTCCTGCGTCGTGGGGTTGCGGGGGTATCTCGGCCGGGATCGCGGAGGGTCAACCGTCGTCGCAGGTTCGGAACCGGGAATGGCCCGTGCCCGTAACCGGAGGCACAGCGCGGCGAATGGGTCGCGTGCGCTCCCCGCGCCGTGCCGGCCGACCAGGCCGCCAACCATCATCGACACCGCATGCGAAGAGCCGAGATGTCCCACGCCCTGCCGCTGCCCTGGCTCGACCGCGCCGGACGCCTCTCGCTCCTGAAGCTCGTCGCGTTCCTGCTCGCCGTCGCCCCGGCCGTCTACCTCGCCGGCGCCTACGCGACGAACGCGCTCGGGCCGAAGCCGATCACGGCGCTGATCCACGGCACCGGCGAGTGGACGATCCGCTTCCTGCTGGCCTCCCTCGCGGTCACGCCGCTGCGGCGGGTGGCGAACTGGCCGAAGCTGATCAACGTCCGGCGCCTGCTCGGCGTGACCACGGCGGCCTACGCGCTGGCGCATCTCGCGCTGTACGTGGTCGACCAGAACTTCGACCTCGCCAAGGTTGTCTCCGAGATCGCGCTGCGGTTCTACCTCACGATCGGCTTCGTCGCGCTCGTCGGCCTCATCGCCCTCGGGGCGACGTCGACGGACGCCGCGATCCGGCGGATGGGCGCGAGCTGGTCGCGCCTCCACAAGGCGGCCTACGCGATCGGCATCCTCGGGCTGCTGCACTACTTCCTGCAATCGAAGATCGACGTCTCCGATCCGGTGTTCTGGACCGGGCTGTTCGTGCTGCTGATGGGCTGGCGCCTGATGCAACGGTTCAGGCTGCCGATGCGGCCGTGGTCGCTCGCGCTGCTCGCCGTTGCCGCCGCCCTCGCGACCGCGGGCATCGAGGCGGCCTGGTACAGGATCAAGAGCGGCATCCCGGCCGACCTCGTGCTCGGCGCCAACCTCGACTTTTCCGACGTGATCCGCCCGGCCTGGTGGGTCCTCGCGGTCGGCCTGACGCTGCCCGTCGTCGCCCTCGTGCGCGTGCCGCTGGGTGCGAAGG
>NZ_VRUV01000659.1:0-2171 GCF_008039455.1 Methylobacterium sp. WL116 | reverse complement strand
GCCCTCGCTGGCGCCCGCCCCCGGCACCTACGTGCGCATGAAGGCTTGAGCGTCGGCTTGACCCGCCTGCCGCGTCGACCACCTTCCGCGTCAGGATTGTTCGAAACGGGGGGCGCACATGAAGCTGGTTCGGCACGGAGCGACGGGGGACGAGAAGCCGGGCCTGATCGACGGGAACGGCGGCCTGCGCGACCTGTCCGCGGTCCTGCGCGACATCGCCGGGCCCGGGCTCTCGCCCGAAGCGCTCGACCGCCTGCGCGTGATCGACCCGGAGACGCTGCCGCTCCTGCCGGCTTCGACCCGGCTCGGCCCCTGCGTCGGCGGCACCCGCAACTTCGTCGCGATCGGCCTGAACTTCGCGGATCACGCCGCCGAGACCGGCTCGCCGATCCCGTCCGAGCCGATCGTCTTCAACAAGGCGCCGTCCTGCATCGTCGGCGCCAACGACACGGTGATCATCCCCAAGGGATCGGCCAAGACCGACTGGGAGGTCGAGCTCGCCGTGGTGATCGGCTCCCGCGCCTCCTACGTCCACGCCAACGAGGCGCTCGACTACGTGGCGGGCGTGTGCATCTGCAACGACGTTTCCGAGCGCGAATGGCAGATGGAGCGCGGTCCGACCTGGACGAAGGGCAAGGGCTGCCCGACCTTCGGGCCGCTCGGCCCGTGGCTCGTGACCCTCGACGAGATCCCCGACCTCGGCAACCTCGCGATGAGCCTCGACGTGAACGGGCAGCGGATGCAGACCGGCTCGACCGCGACGATGATCTTCGACGTGCCCCAGCTCGTCGCCTACGTCTCGCATTTCATGATGCTCGAGCCCGGCGACGTCATCACCACCGGCACCCCGCCCGGCGTCGGCCTCGGCATGAAGCCGCCGCGCTATCTCAAGGCCGGCGACGAGATGATCGTGCGCATCGAGGGGCTGGGCGAGCAGCGCCAGCCGGTGATCGCCTTCGACGACTGGACCGCGAAGGTCTCCGCCGGCGAGCCCACGAACTGACGCTTTTCCTCGATGGCTGCGGTCGTGCCGCCACGACGGACGGCGATCCGATCTCGACTTCGTGAACGTCCTCTGCACAGAAGGCTCTGTACCTCGGAGGACGCCGTCACGTGAGCATCGGTTTGATCGCCCTTCTCGACGACATCGCCGGGATCGCCAAGGTCGCCGCGGCCTCGCTCGACGACGTCGCCGCCCAGGCGGCCAAGGCCGGCGTGAAGGCGGCCGGCGTGGTGATCGACGATGCGGCGGTGACGCCGCGCTACGTCGTCGGCTTCGCCGCCGAGCGCGAGCTGCCGATCGTCGGCAGGATCGCGCTGGGGTCGCTGCGCAACAAGCTGCTGTTCCTGCTCCCGGCCGCCCTGGCGCTCGGCGCCTTCGCGCCCTGGGCGATCACGCCGCTGCTGATGCTCGGCGGCGCCTACCTCTGCTACGAGGGCGCCGAGAAGGTCTACGAGGCGCTGTTCCCGCATGCCGGCCACGCCGACGACACCCCGCGCGATGCCGCCGGCGACGGCCGGGCAATGGAGGACCGCAAGGTCTCGGGCGCGATCAAGACCGACTTCATCCTCTCGGCCGAGATCATGGCGATCACCCTGGCGGCGCTGCCCGACGGCGGCGTCGCCACGAAGGCCGCCGTGATGGCACTGGTGGCCGTCGGCATCACCGCCTTCGTCTACGGCGCGGTGGCGCTGATCGTGAAGGCGGACGACGCCGGTCTGGCGATGGCGGCGAGCACCTCCACCTCCGCGTTCGGCAGCGTCACCCGCGCGCTCGGCCGGGGCATCGTCACCGGGATGCCGCCGTTCCTGGCCCTGCTCGCCATCGTCGGCACGGCGGCGATGATCTGGGTCGGCGGCGGCATCCTGGTCCACGGGCTCGAGACCTACGGCCTGCCGCAGGTCGCCCACGCCCTGCATGCGGCCTCCGAAGCGGTCGCCGGCCTGCTGCCGCCCGCCCTGTCCGGCCTTGCCGAATGGCTGGTGACGGCCGCCGGCTCCGGTCTCGTCGGCCTCGTCGTCGGCGGCCTGCTGATTCCGCTGACGAGCTTCGTGATCGCGCCGGCCTGGCATGGCCTGTCGCGCCTGCGCGGTGCGGCGGCCTGAGCCGGACGGCTTGATTTTCGCCCGCGGATTCGCCTCATGGGCGCATGATGCAGCCGACCCCGCTC
>NZ_VRUV01000658.1:0-2173 GCF_008039455.1 Methylobacterium sp. WL116 | reverse complement strand
TGGGCCGGCAGGCTTCAACCAGAGGCTCCAGATCAGCCCATTGCGCGTCGCTCAGCATCGTCCCTCCTCCATCAGAAAGACGAAAACGCAAGCCCAGCCAATCTGTTCAGGCGACGACAGGCCCTAGTGGTTCAAACCTGGGTTGATCCGCATTTCTGGTGCTGACGGGTGATTGAGAGCTGATGGGTAGAGTTGCACCGGCTCCTGGCTGTTGGTCATGCCACATGAAGCACCCGCTGCTGCATGAGGTCGAAGCCGGCACGACCGTACATTTGCCGCTTGATCAGCTTGAGGCGGTTGACCTGACCTTCGACCGGCCCGTTGCTCCAGGGCTGCGTGATCGCCGCTCGTACGACATCGAGATTCTGGCGCAGGCCGGCAGCGAAACCGCACAATCCCGTTGCTGCTGCCGCGTCCAGCCAGGGCTCCAGCCCCGCTGGATCGTCCTGTCGCAGCGGATCGGCGAAGGCCCGCACGTGGCTGGCCGTGATCCCAACCTCCGGAGCCGCCTCACACAGTGCGTCGATGAAGGCGCGCTCGTCGTGGGCGAGCTTGGTCGGATCGCTCGCCAACAGGCGCGTAGTCCGGCGCGTCGAGGGCGTGTGCCGCAATCGAGAGCGATCCGGTGCGGTCTCTCGCCGTTGAGCGATCCAGCGTCGAACGATATCGACACCGCCACCGAAGCCCCGCGCCCGCAGTTCCCGGTGCAAGGCGGCGCCGCTGCGGAGCCCCTCCTGCCAACGGGCTTCGGCAAGGCTGCGATGCTGGTCGAGCAGACTCGGTCCCGGCGCTCGGCGATACGGAACGAACGTGCCGGCCCGCAGGTAGCTGTGCACCGTGTTGCGGGCCAGTCCGGTCCGGTGCGTGATCTGCAGGATCGGTAGACCCTCCGCATGAAGATGCAGGACATCGTCGAAGCGCCTACGGCGGTTCTCGCTCGGTTGCGAGAGAGACGGCGCGGGAGCGGGCACGGCTGGCATGCTACCGGAAGAAGACCGAAGTCCGGCCGCCTGCTGGATCTGTGTCTGGCGGCGCGCAACGACGGAACGGAGGGCTTCGGAGGCATTGACCAGAAGGTGCCAGCGGTCGGCGACCTGGATGGCAGCGGGGGCGCCGCTGCGGGCGGCCTCGGCGTAGGGGCCTGCTCGGTCCCGGCTGACGACGGCGATGCTCGGATGCGCCGAGAGCCAGTCCCTGACTGGAGCGGACGAGCGGCCCGGCAGCAGAGCCAGAACGCGACGACGTTCCAGATCGCACACGATGGTGCCGTAACGTCGCCCGCGCCGCCAAGCCCAGTCGTCGATGCCCACCAACCGCGGAGCCGGGTAGGCCCGCGGTGGGTGGCGGCGGATCAGGCGCAGGACGGTATCGCCGCTCACCGGCATGCACAGCCGCCGCGAAAGACGGGCTCCGGCCTCGCCGCCCAGCACCATGCCGATCTCGGTCTGCGCCTCGGACAGACGCTCTGTCCGGTTCGCCTTGGATCCCATCAAGCCCGGGATGCGCTCGACAAAGATCCGGCCCGGGCAATGGCTGCACCGGAAGCGGCGCACCTGAACGTGCCACGTGACGGCCCGGTCCTGCCACGGCAGGTACTGAATCGTTCGCCAGTAGCGGCTATGGACCCGGGAAGAGGCGTAGCCGCATGTGGGACAGACCGCCTGCGCAGCGGTGGTCCTGGCAAGAAGCAACAGCCCGGACGGGTCGAGGGTCAGTTCATCGATGTGCAGCCCATCGGGCACTGTCGGCAGCGACGGGTTCGAGATCGGCATCCGACGCCTCCTCGGTCTTGGTGAGGATCAACGTCCAAAAGCACGGTTCGACTCCCGCAGCACCAGAAGCGCGGATGAACCCAAACCTGACGCTTGGTCCCCACCTGTGAAGTCCGCAACGGGTGGAGGCTGTGTGAAAAGAGGACGCCAAGCTGGGGATGTCCGGCCGCTTGGGAGAGCGGCGGGCAGGCTTTTTGCCCCCCCATCCCGATCGTTGCAAGATCGCAAGGAAGCTCAAAAAAATCTGCGACGTCGATCGTTCGATCCCTGGATCTGAAATCTTCGACAGACAATCAGCAATTTATGGCAACATATATTTAATTTGATAATTTTTGTGTTAGACTTAGCCTCTAGCGGAGACCCGGGATGACACGCTTTGTCCAAGCTGCAGATTGTCACCA
>NZ_VRUV01000657.1:0-2173 GCF_008039455.1 Methylobacterium sp. WL116 | reverse complement strand
GTTCTACCGGCTGGTGCGGAGCGACGCGCAGCCGGAACGCGGTGCGCGCGTAGCGCCCGGGCCCGAAGGCGCGGGCGTGCAGACGCTCGATGGCGTCGCCATCGTCGGGGTTCTCGGGGCGGATGACGAGGGAGAGGGCTGGCACGAGGTTCGGCGTAACAGGTTTCGACGGCGCCCGCAGCCGCTACGCGGCGGCGGCGAGAACGGGCTGCGCGTCGCTCCGCACCAGCCGGTAGAACCCGAACGCGGCGACCCAGATCAGGCCGCCGAAGGCCGCCGCCGTCCCGAGCACGAGGCCGAAGCCGCCACGGTCGTGCAGCAGGGCGATCAGGGGCACCACGAAGCCGCTCGCGGTGAAGCCCACGAAGTAGCGCAGGCTGTAGGCCTTCGCGCGCTGGTGCGCCGGGACGTAGCGCGCGATCATCGCGTCGTTGATGACGACCTGCCCGTAGATCGCGGCGATCGCCAGCACCAGCCCGAGCAGCAACAGGGGGCCGGAGGACGCCGCCGCGAGACCGAGGCCGAGCGGCTGCAGCACCGACAGGCCGAGGAACAGGCTCGGCAGGCCGAAGCGGTCGACGAGGCGGCCCATCAGCAGCTGGGTCAGCGCGCCGAAGACGAAGACCGCGGTGGCGATCGAGCCGATCAGGGTCAGCGACAGGGCCTGCCCGACGCCCTCGTCGATCACCTTCGGCAGCGAGATCGTGGTGACGTTGAAGGTGATGCCGCCGGCGAAGATCGCCACGCCGAACATCGCCAGAAGCGCCATCGGCCGCGTCACCGGGATAATTGCCGCCCCGCCGGCCTTGCGCGCCTCGCCGTCCCCGTCCCCCGGCACCATCGCGACGAAGGCGGTGCCGCAGGCGAGGCACACGAGGCCGGGCACCACGAAGGCGGCCTGCCAGCCGAGCGTCGTGGCGAGCAGCGCCGTCGCGCCCGAGGCGCTGGCGGCGCCGAAATTGCCCCAGACCCCGTTGATGCCGAGGTCGTGCCCGAGGCGCCGCGCGTGGGTGACCAGCATGGTCGAGCCGACCGGGTGGTAGATCGCCGAGGCGAGGCCGAGCACGCACAGCCAGATCGCGAACGCGGTCGGCGTCGCGGCGCTGGCGACCCCGAAGCAGGACAGCCCGTAGCCGAAGAAGAACACCGCGAGCATGTTGCGCCGCCCGAAACGGTCGGCGAGCGAGCCCATCGGCAGCGAGCACAGCCCGAAGGCGACGAAGGCGCCGGTCGCGAGCCCGATCAGCTCGCCGTAGCCGAGGCCGGTCTGGCTCGCGATGGCGATCACCGCGGTCGGGTAGATCAGCAGCACGAAGTGGTCGAGGGCGTGCGCCACGTTGACGAAGCGCAGGGTGCGGCTGGAGAGATCGTCCGGGCTCATCGCGGCGTATCCTTCGGGACCGCCGCCTCATACCCTGACCCGATGGACGGTGTCGGGCCGCAAATGTACGCTCCCGGGCCATTCTTCGACGCGCCCGTGCATGCGCGGACGGAAAGCGACCCTTTGCGAGGATGGGCCATGCCGCCGCGCTCGACCGATGCCGCCGACTACCAGGACGTGCCCCGGTCGGTCGCGGTGATGCCCAAGGCCTTCGCCGCCGCGAGCCGGACCGACCGGCACTTCCACCCGCGCGCACAGCTGCTCTACGCCACCGCCGGGTTGATGATGGCCTCGGCCGACGACGGCACCTGGGTCGTGCCCGAGGGGCACGCGCTGCTGATCCCGCCGCGGCTGCCGCATGCGGTCGCGATGCACGGGGCGGTGGCGATGTGCTCGGCCTATCTCGATCCGCGCGCCTTCGCCGTCCCGGATCGCTGCCGGGTGATCGCGGTGTCGCCGCTCCTCGTCGCGGCGCTGGCGGCGCTCGCCGAGGAGCCGGTGCTCTACGACGAGGCCGGCCGCGGCGGGCATCTCGCCGCCCTGGTGCTCGACGAGATCGGCCGGGCCCCGGAGACGCCGCTGGCGCTTCCGCTGCCGCGCGACGCGCGCCTGCGCCGGGTCTGCCTCGGGCTGATCGAGGATCCGGGCTCGGCCGACGACCTCGATGCCTGGGCGACGCGCGCGGGCGCGAGCCGGCGTACGCTGACCCGCGGGTTCCGCCAGGAGACCGGTCTCAGCTTCGGCGATTGGCGCGCGCGGGCGCGGGTGATCCGCGCGCTGGCCCTCGCCGCC
>NZ_VRUV01000656.1:0-2186 GCF_008039455.1 Methylobacterium sp. WL116 | reverse complement strand
GGCGATGCCCGCCTCGGCGGTGCCGAGCCGGGCATCGCCGATCGCGCCCGACGGATGGAGGTCGCCGGCCTTCCAGGCGAAGGCGGCGGGACGCCCGGCGCACAGGTGCGTGAAGGCGCCCGCCATCGCGCGGGTGCGCGAGGGAAAGTCGGCGATCGCCTCGCGCCGAACCAGGTCGGGCCGAAGCGCCAGCATCAGCGCCGTCTCGATCCCGCCGGCATGGATGCCGTGGACGATCTCGTCGTCGGGAAAGCATCCCTCCGGATAGCCGAACCGCGCCCAGGCGGTCGTCACCGCGACCATGCCGAAGCGGGCGCGCAGATCGCCGGCCACGAGGTCGATCAGCGCGCTGTTGCCGCCGTGCGAGGTGACGATCACCAGCCGGTTGCAGCCGGCCCGGTGCACGCCCGCGCCGATCTCGGTCCAGGCGGCGAGCGCGGTCGCGGTGGTGAGCGAGAGGGTACCGGGAAAGGCGTCGTGCTCGTCGGACTTGCCGATCGACTGCACCGGCAGCACCAGCACGTCGAGATCGGCGGGCACCAGGGCGCGGGCGCGCGCGAGGTAGCCCTCCATGATCGCCACGTCGGTGCAGAGCGGCAGGTGCGGGCCGTGCTGCTCGATCGCGGCCACCGGCAGCACCGCGACCGTGCGGCCCATGCCGCGCCCGGAGACCTCGCGCGTGGTCAGGTCGGACCAGAGCCGTGCCGCCATGCTGTTCCCCGATGCCCCGACGTCAGGCGCAACGCTGTAGCGGAGCCGGCCCCTTCCCGTCGAGGTTCAGGCGAACAGGGCGTCGATGTCGTCCTGCGCCGTCGCCGGCCCGTTCGGCTGCGGGCCGTTGAGGAGCAGGCGCTGGGCGCGCTCGTTGCGCTCGGCCTCGGCCGGGTCCTGTCCGGCGGCGTCCCGCGCCCGCACCGCGCTGGCGAAGCGCGCGAGCCGCAGCTCGAACTGCTGCAGGGCGGCGACCACCTTGCCGATGCGCTGGCCGGTGATGTCCTGGAAGGCGCAGGCCTCGAAGATCGTGCCGATGCCGCTCTCGACCGCGGCGCGGTATTCCGGCCCGTCCGGCAGGGCCAGCATCGACTCGGCCGCCTCCATGATGGTGTTGGTGGCGCCGGCGGTCGCGGCGAGGACGTTGCCGAGCTCCTCGTGCGCCATCGGGATGCGGTCGTGCGTCAGCTCGTTGGCGCGCAGGGCCGCGATCTCGTCGCGCACGTGGGCGATGTAGTCCGCGATCTCGATCAACTCGGACACCATGGTCGCCGGGTTGATCGTCGCGCCGAGCGGTCTTTGCAAACCCATCGTCAGCATTCCTCCGCGTGTCGGCCCCGTAAGGTCGGTCAGGCGCCGCAGACCGCCTCGATCTTGCTCTTCAGGGTCGCGGCGTTGAACGGCTTGACGATGTAGTTGTTCACGCCAGCCTTCTTGGCGGCGATGACGTTCTCGGTCTTCGACTCGGCGGTGACCATGATGAACGGCGTGGTGCGCAGGCCCTCGTCGGCGCGGACGTGGCGAAGCAGCTCGTAGCCGGTCATCGGCTCCATGTTCCAGTCGGAGATCACGAGGCCGTACTTGCGGCCCTTGAGGCGCGCCAGCGCGGCCGTGCCGTCGGAGGCGTCGTCGACCTCCTCGAAGCCGAGCTGCTTGAGCAGGTTGCGGATGATGCGAACCATCGTCTGGTAGTCGTCGACGACCAGGATCGGCATGCTGAGATCGAGGGCCATGGTCAAACTGCTCCGGTGTCTCCGAATCGCCGGCTCGGCCGTCGGCGTCGGTCACGCAATGTCGGGAGGCGCCGTCGCTGGTCGCACCTCATGCCCGGGACGTTACGCCGGGCGGCATTGCGAAGCGGTTAATCGCGCTGCGATCGGCGCACCCTCTCGGATAGGCGGCGCGGCCGCCTTTACCGACGCGCTCGGCTGCGTGATGACGATGCCCCCAGCCGCGACGTCGCCCGGACGCCGCGGCAGAGCGGGCAGCCCGCCGGCACCGGCCCGGCCGCGGAGAAGGATCGCCGCCCCATGCGCAAGGTCGTCATCAGCGAGTTCATGGACGAGGCTGCGATCGCGGCGGAGCTCGCGGGGTTCGAGACGCTCTACGATCCGACCCTGGTCGACCGGCCGGACGCCCTGCGCGCGGCGCTCGCGGGCGCGTCCGGGCTGATCGTCCGCAACCGCACGCAGGTG
>NZ_VRUV01000655.1:0-2187 GCF_008039455.1 Methylobacterium sp. WL116 | reverse complement strand
CCGGATCGTGACGCCGCCGACCTGCATCGGGCGGCCCATCGCATGGACGATCCGCCCCGCCAGGGCTTCGGCGCCGCGCGCGCTGCCATGGCCGCCGAGCAGGATGGCGAATTCGTCGCCGCCGATCCGCGCCACGAGGTCGGCCCGGCGGCAGAGCCCGGCGATGCGGTCGGCCGCCTCCCGGAGGCAGGCATCGCCCGCCGCATGCCCGAAGCCGTCGTTGACCGCCTTGAAGCCGTCGAGGTCGACGAGAACGAGCAGGCCCGCGCCTTGCCGGCACAGGAACGCGAGCCGGTCCTCGAAGCACATCCGGTTGGCGAGGCCCGTCATCCCGTCGAGATCGGCCCGTCGGCGCGCCGCCTCGGCGGCCAGCCTCTCGTCGGTGATGTCCTGCTTGATCCCGAACAGCCGCACCGCGACGCCCGCGCGCGCCTCCACCGTGGCGGTCAGGCGGATCCAGCGGAGTTGCCCGGCGGCGGTGCGGATCTCGGTGTCGAGGCGGAAGCCGGTCCGCTCGGCGATCGCTCGCGAGCGGGCCGCCTCGAGGGCGCGGCGCGAGGCCTCGGGGTAGTGCTCGAGGGCGCGCCCGCGCGACAGGGCCGTCCCGCGCGGGATGCCGAACAGGTCGTAGACGCCGGAGGACCAGTCGATCGCCTCGTCGCGCAGGCGGCATTCCCACACCCCGATCCCGGCCGCGGCCGCGGCCCGGTCGAAGGTGCGCTGGCGCTCGGCCAGCCGCTCGGCGTCCCGGCGGATCAGGCGCAATTGCGCCTCGGCCGAGCGGATCGTCGCCGACGCCGCGGCGACGTCGGGGTGGATGGGCGGTCCGGTCATGCGGCGGGCGACGTCGCACCGACGAAGCCGCCCCGCAGGTTCGCCTCGATGATTTCCACGCGATTCCCGACCCGGACCGGAGCGCGCCGGGACGGCCCGGCATCGACAGCTCCATTCGGTACAGCTTAAGCGCGAGCCGGTGAAGGGTTCGTCAATCCTGATGCGCGTCGCCGCTGCACGGCGCCCCCGGGCACCCTATATGTCGCGGCGGTGGCCCGATCGACGCGGGCCGATGGCGAGCGGCGGATCGGACACGTGGGCAGCATCGGACGATACGGCGCGGGCGCCCTGCTGCTCGCCGGCGCGGCGCTGCTGGCCGGGTGCGCCACCGACACGCAGACCACCGCGGCGCTGCCGAGCCTCTACCTGCCCCTGTCGAACAACGCGGCCCACGTCGACACCGAAGCCGCCCGCGACATGATCTCGGCCTATCGCCGCGGTCGCGGCGAGGCGGCGCTCGCCCTCGACCCCGAGCTCCAGAAGCTCGCCGAGGCCGAGGCGGCGTCGATGGCGCTCGCCGACCGGCCAAGCAAGGCGCAGACCGTGAAGGGCGCCGTAGAGCGGCTCGGCTTCGCGTCGGCCAACGCCAACCTGTCGGCCGGCTACCACACCCTCGCCGAGGCCTTCTCCGGCTGGCGCGACAGCCCGCCCCACAACGCCGTGATGCTCGATCCCAAGGCCGCCCGCATGGGCATCGCCACCGCCTACGCGCCCGGATCGAAGTACAAGGTCTACTGGGCGCTGCTGACCGCGAAATGACGGCCGAGCGACGGCCCCGGCGCGGAGGCGGACACGTGCGATGCGGGTGAAGCCTGTTCTGGTCGCTCTCTGCCTGATGCTCGCCTCGTCCGCGCGGGCCGAGCCGCTTCGCCTCGTCCTCGGCACCGCCACCCCGGGCGGCGGCTTTCCGGCCTACGGCGCGGCGCTGGCGGCCTCGGTCCGCGCGGTCGACCCCGACCTGACTCTGGAGACGCGCGCCACCGGCGGCTCGGCGGAGAACGTCCGGCTGCTGCGCGAGGGCGCCCTCGACCTCGCGCTGGTGCAAGGCGAGTTCGCCTACGACGCGCTGGCGGCGGGTGACGGCCCGCGGCTCACCGCGGTCGCGCCGATGTACGCCACGCCCGGCCTGCTCGTGGTCGCGGCGGCGAGCCCGGTCCGTACCCTCGCCGACCTCGCCGGCAAGCCCGTCGCGCTCGGCACCCGGAATTCCGGGCTGACGGTGATGGGCCGCGCGGTGCTCGCTGCCTCCGGCCTCGACCCGGAGCGCGACATCGTCCCGATCCTGCTGGAGCATGCCGGCGACGGCCCGGCCATGGTCGCCGATGGGCGCGCGGCCGCGCTCTGGGGCGGCGG
>NZ_VRUV01000654.1:0-2188 GCF_008039455.1 Methylobacterium sp. WL116 | reverse complement strand
CGCCCGGGTGGCGAGCGCGCCGGCCGGCCCGCAGGCCTCGATGCCGCGCACCCGGCCGCCCTTCTCGCGCACCAGCCAGAACCCGTCGCCGCCGATGCCGTTCATGTGCGGGTAGACCACGGCGATCGTCGCGGCCATCGCGGTCATCGCCTCGATCGCGTTGCCGCCCTGCGCCAGCACGGTCTGCCCGGCCTGCGCGGCGCGGTGGTGCGGGGCGGCGACGGCGCCGTGGGAGAAGACGGGTGTCTCGGGCATGGTCTCGCTCACGGCTGGCGACGGATCGGCCGGCTGTACGAAAACCGTGCCGCGGGCGCAAAGCCGCGGGTCTCGACGAAGGGATCGCGCGAAGCGCCGACGCGGCCCCCGCTCCGGTCCGGGAGAGGGTCGGGGTGCGACCTGTCCGGAAAGACCTGTCCCCTCACTGTGTCCCTCTCCCGCATCCAAGTCGGGTCTCTCCGACTTGGACACAGGACGGGCAGGTTTGGGCACACGACGTGCAGATCTCGGGCAAGCCCGAGATCTGTGAGAGCGAGGAGATCCGCGCTTCATCGGCCCTCCGAAGCATCCCTTCGGCCCGGAACCCGGCCGGTGTGCTTAACCTGCACGGGACAGGCCCGTTCGGTGGGGCTAGGATCGGGCCACGAAGGCTTCAGGGTTCAGTCGTGTCGCGTCCAGCCCCCCTTCCGCGCAGCCGCCTGCTCCCTTGCCTCGCCGCCGCGATGCTCGGCCTCCCGACGCTTGCGCAAGCGCAGCAGGCATCGCCGGCGCCCCCGGTCATTCCGGTGATCCGCGAAGGCGCCGGCGGCGACGTGCGGACCTCGGTGGCGCAGCCCGAGACCACGAGCCAGACCTCGGGCGGCTATGCCCGCTCGGTCGAGCCCTATCTCGGGCCGCTCGGCGATCCGTTCGGCCTGCGCCCGGTCCTGAAGGAGCGGGGCATCCAGTACAGCCTCACCTACATCACCGACGTGCTCGGCAACCCGACCGGCGGGATGCGGCAGGGGGCGGTGGTCGAGGACCGGCTGAACCTGCGGCTCTACCTCGACCTCGACAAGCTCGCCGGCTGGCAGGGCGTGAGCGTGCACGCCAACGCCTACTTCATCCACGGCACCGGCCTGTCGCGCTACTACGTCGGCAACCTGCTCGACGTCAGCGTGATCGGGGCGCTGCCCGCGACTCGGCTCTACGTGCTGTGGTTCGACCAGCAGTTCCTCGACGGCAAGCTCGGCCTGCGCATCGGCCAGCAGGCCGCCGACACCGAGTTCTTCGTCAGCCAGACCGCGACGCTGTTCGTGAACTCGAGCTTCGGCTGGCCGGCGATCACCAGCGCCAACCTGCCTTCCGGCGGCCCGGCCTATCCCGTGGCGGCGCCGGCCGTTCGCGTAAAATTCGAGCCCGGCGGCGGCCTGTCGTTCCAGGCCGGGATCTACGACGGCGATCCGGCCGGCGCCAACCGCCCCGGCGACGACGCGGAGGAGCAGCGCCTCAACCGCACCGGCACGAACTTCCGCACGAACGACCCGGCCCTGATCGTGGCCGAGGCGGCCTATTCCTACAACACCGAGAAGGGCTCGACGGCGCTGCCGGGCACGGTGACGTTCGGCGGCTGGCAGCATTTCGGCCGCTTCGACGACCTGCGCCGCGACACGCTCGGCCTGTCCCTCGCCGACCCGGCCTCGTCCGGCGTGCCGCGCCAGCGCCGGGGCAATGCCGGCCTCTACGCGATGATCGACCAGAGCCTGCTGATCGAGCCCGAGAAGGACGACGAGGGCCTGTCGGTGTTCGTGCGCGCCTCGCTCTCGCCGACGCGCTCCAGCCTGATCTCGGCCTACGTCGATGCCGGCCTGGCCTACAAGGGCCTGATCCCGGGGCGCGACGACGACACGATCGGCGCCGGCATCGGCTATGCCCGCTACGCCGACGACGCCCGCCGGGCCGACACCGACACCATCCTGTTCACCGGCACCGCGATCCCGCGGCGGCGGGCCGAGACCGCGCTGGAGGCGACCTACCAGGCGCTGGTGGTGCCGGGCTTCACCGTGCAGCCGGACGTGCAGTACATCATCCGCCCGAGCGGCGGCGTCGCCGACGCGGACGGGCGCCGGCTGAAGAACGCCACCGTGCTCGGGGTGCGGGCGACCGTGCAGTATTGAGCCCGGGCGGCGCGCCGGCCCGCGGCCGCGAGGCC
>NZ_VRUV01000653.1:0-2189 GCF_008039455.1 Methylobacterium sp. WL116 | reverse complement strand
GCAACACCGGGGCGGCGAGAGCGGGGCGATCGCGGTCCGGAGATCGTCGGCGGAGGTCGAGCCATCCCCCGCCCGACGCGGCTGCGACCGCAGGGGGCCGTTCTGTCGGCGGCGCCGAAAGAAGCGATTTTTCCGTTCGGTTAGCCCGGCCGGCATGCGATGGCGAACGCATCGCCGCCGCACCCCGTTGGACCGCCATGACCTTCGCCATCAAGCCGAGCCTCGTCCTGCCTGTCCTGCCTGTCCTGCCCGTCCTCGCCCTCCTGCTGGCCGCCGGGCCGGCCCGGGCCGCGAGCTTCGACTGCGAGGCGGCGAAGGCCGCCGACGAGCGGGCGGTCTGCACCACGCTCGCCCTGAACGACCGCGACGTCGAGATGGCGACCCGCTTCGAGATCCTGAAGGACGTGCTGCCGATGGGCGGCCGCGCCAAGCTGCGCGACGACCAGGAGACCTGGCTCGCCGAGCGCCGCGCCTGCGCCGCCGACACCGCCTGCCTCAAGGCGATCTACGACGCGCGCCTGACGGTGCTGCGCGCGGTGCAGTCGGAATTCGCCAAGCAGGGGCCGCAATAGGCGACCGGTTGGTGTTCCCAACGATGCGGGACCGGGACATGAGACGGGAGTTGCGCAAGCCGTACCCGCTCATCCGGGCCGCCCTCTGACATGCGAAAGGAGGCCGAAGCCTCCTCACGCCGTGGGGCGGGGCCTGCCGGAACCCCGCAATGCGCTCCTGCCATCGATGGGGGACGGCAGTGCTACGGCAGGCAGATTGTCACCGTGTCGCCCACGAGAAGACATCGAGCACGGCACGGGGCGTCTTGCCAGATTGCAGCCGCTACAGCCGCGCCAGGAGCCGCTCCGCCAGCGGGTTCTCGGCGGCGAAGGCGTAGTCGATCCGGCGGACGGTGACGGCCCTGGCGCCGGCCCGGACCAGGGCGTCGGCGAGGTCGAACACCGCGTCCGCGGGACAGCGCATCACGATCTCGCCGTCGGCCCCGCGCGGGGCGCCGTAGGGCAGCTCGGCCTCGTGCAGGCCGCTGATGCTGGCGAGGTCGATCGCGCCGGAATCCGGCATCGCGGCGCGGACCTCGCGGGTGGTCCGCGCCCGCTCCTCGGCGGCGATCCGGCCGAGCACGGCGCGCAGCGCGTCGCGCTGGTGGGCGCCCCAGGGCGCGTTGAGCGAGGCGACGAGGTTGGCCTCCGAGCGCAGGATCACCCCATCGTCGAGGATCTTCAGGGCGTTGGCGGCCAGCGTCGCGCCGGTGGTGGTGATGTCGACCACGATCTCGGCCGAGCCCGCGGCCGGCGCGCCCTCGGTGGCGCCCAGGCTCTCCACGATCCGGTAGTCGGCCACCCCCTTCTCCGCGAAGAAGCGGCGGGTGAGGTTGACGTACTTCGTGGCGATGCGCAGGCGCCGTCCGTGGCGGGCGCGCATCTCGGCGGCGACCTCGTCGAGGTCGGCCATGGCGCGCACGTCGATCCAGGCCTGGGGCACGGCCACCACCACGGTGGCGTTGCCGAAGCCGAGCGGCGTCAGGAGCTCAACCTGGCCGTGCACGTCGGGCAGCGTCTCGCGGATCAGGTCCTCGCCGGTGATGCCGAGATGGGCCGCGCCCGAGGCGAGCTGGCTCGCGATCTCGGAGGCGGAGAGGTAGCGCACCTCGACGCCGGCCACGCCCACGAGCTTGCCGCGGTAGTCGCGCGCGCCCGCCCCCTGCGCCAGGCGCAGGCCGGCGCGGCCGAAGAAGGCGGCGGCGTTCTCCTGCAGCCGGCCCTTGGAGGGCACGGCCAGCACCAGGGGGGCGTCCGGGATGTCCATGGTCTCGCTCATCGGGCGGCTCCCGCCACGGGTCGGCCGGCTCCCGCCGCGGGGTCGACCCAGCGCGCGACGCGGTCGACCCAGAAGGTGCAGCCGACCGCCGGCTGCGCGGTCGCGCTGCCGAGATGGGTCAGGAGCCCGTCGTAGCGGCCGCCGCCGACCAGCACCGGGCCGGCGCGGTCCGTCGTCGCCGTCACCTCGAAGATGAAGCCGGTATAGTAGTCGAGGTTGCGCGCGAAGGCGCCGGAGAAGCGAAAACCCTCGAGCGCCAGGCCGCGGGCGGCGATGAAGCCGTTGCGCTCCTCGAACAGGTCGAGCGCCGCCTCGAGCGCGTCGTGGCGCAGGCCCGCGTCGCGGACGAGGCCCCGCAG
>NZ_VRUV01000652.1:0-2190 GCF_008039455.1 Methylobacterium sp. WL116 | reverse complement strand
CCCCGCTGCGCACCGCCGCCGACTGCCCGCCGCTGCGGGCGTGGCGCAGCACCCGCAGCCAGGGCCGGCCCTGACGCGCGGCGTCGAGCGCGGCCGGCGTCGCATCGGTCGAGCCGTCGTCGACGTAGATCACCTCGAAGGGCGCCAGCGCCCCGCAGGCGGCTTCGATCTCGGCGACGAGCCCCGCGATGTTGCCGGCCTCGTTCTTCACCGGCACCACGATGCTGAGGCGGGGAGACGTCGCGTTCATGGGGTCACCGTCTGAGCCGTGGGCGTCACCGCGTAGGCGGTGAGGTCGACCCGGCGGCCGGCGTTGATGTTGAAGCCCGACACCTGCCCCACCGCCTTCGGGCCGACGCCGCCGACGGGCCAGGCATCGGCGAAGTCGGCGGCCGAGCGCTGCTCGACGAAGACGAGGCGGCAGCCGCCCGCATGGAGGAAGGCCAGCGCGTCGGCGCCGGTGTTCGGGGTGGCGAGGTCGGTGCCGATCAGGAACACTAGGCTCGGCTCGCGGTAGCCGAGGCTCGCGACCTGCGGCAGGCACGGCAGCGCGTCGCGGATCGCGGCGAGCCGGTTCGAGACCTTCAGCGCCGGGATCTCGGTCTGCGCCAGCCCGAGCACCGCGGGCGAGAGCACGCAGGCGGAGAGGATCGCGAACACCATCGCCCGCTCGGCGCCGTTCCGCGCATAGGCCATCCAGGCGGCCAGCGCGAGCGCGCAGGCGGCCCCGAGCAGCGGCAGCGACAGCACGGGCAGCACCCGGTCCAGGCGCCACGCGACCACGGCGAGGCCGATCGTCAGCCCGATCGGGATCGCCGGGACCAGCAGCGCCATCGCCCGCGCGCCGCGCCGCGTCGGATCGAGGGCGCCGGCCCGGAGCGCCAGCACGGTGAGGATCGCCACCATCGGCATCAGCGGCAGGACGTAGTGCGGCAGCTTGGTCGGCACGGCCTCGAACATCAGCCACGCCGGCACGATCGACGCGACCAGGAACGCGACCGCATCGTCCCGGCGACGGCGCCACGCGAACGGGATCGCCAGAGCCGCGAAGGCGGCACCGGGCCAGAAGGTCGCGAAGAACACCAGCGCGTAGGTGCCGGGCGGCGCCCAGTGCTTCTCCTTGGCGCTGCCGACCTTGGCCAGCATGTCGTGGCCGACCGCCTCGGTGAAGAAGGCGCTGCCGCTGCGCCAGGCGATCGCCAGGAACCACGGGGCGACGACCGCGACGACGATCGCGAGGCCGGACCACGGCCGCAGCGCCAGGATCCAGCGGCCGGAGCGCGCCTTCCACGACAGGGCCAGCATCGGCAGGCCGACGAAGAGCGGCACCATCGGCCCCTTCACCAGGATGCCGATTGCCAGGCCGAGCCAGAACGCAAGCCGCCCCGCGGTCGAGGGGCCGGGGCCGGATCGCCCGAGCCAGGCGCGGGCGAGCGCGCCGAGCGACGCGATCGCGCACGCGGTCAGCAGCGTGTCGGTCTTGGCGAGATGCGCCTCCGCCGCGAGCATCAGGCAGGCGCCGAACAGGGCGGCCGCGAGGAAGGCGCCGCGCCGCGGCAGGAAGGCGAGCGCCGCCCAGTAGGCCAGCAGCACGGCGGCGGTCGCGCCGACGAGCGAGGGGATGCGGTAGAGCGCGATCTCGGTTCGCGCCTGGGGCACCCCGAGCGCCTCGCCGGCCGCCACCGAAGCGGCCTGGGCCCAGTAGATGCCCACCGGCTTCTTGTGCCGGGCCTCGCCCTGGAAGCGGATGTCGACGCCGTCGCCGGTCTCGAGCATCTGCTTCGAGGCCTGGGCGAATCGCGGCTCGTCCCGGTCCATCGGCTGGAGCGAGATCTGGCCGGGCAGGAAGCAGACGAGGCAGAGCGCCACCAGCCAGGCGCAGGCCCGCGCGTGGCTCGCCGACACGGTGTTCAGGAGGAAGTCGCCGAACGCGAAGCCGGGGCCGGTGGCCGGGACGGGCCGCGTGGCCGGGACGGGTCGCCGCGCGGCTTGGCTGGGGATCATGAGCGCGGTGCGGAACGGAAGGAGGGGGCCGAGAAGGCGGTCATGCGCGGCTCCGGAACCGGCAACCGGCCTCGTCGTTCGGTCGATGCCCAGACGGCCGGCGGTGTCGATGATGCGGCCGGGATTGTCAAATGCCGGCCCCGCCGCCCGAGGGACGGGGCCGGCCGCGCGGCGCGTGTCAGGCCC
>NZ_VRUV01000651.1:0-2193 GCF_008039455.1 Methylobacterium sp. WL116 | reverse complement strand
CCATGAACAAGATCTTTCGCGGAACGGTGACGGCCGCCCTGGCCGAAGGCCGTGGCCGTGCCCAGCACCAGCACGGCGGCCGTCACCGTTCCGCGAAAGATCTTGTTCATGGCGCTCGATCCCGTCCCGTTATTGTTGAAAGGCCACGTCCGTCGCCGACCGACGAAGTCACCGCCCCGAAACGGTACAGTCCCGAAAAGCGTTCCGTCGGCGCGTGCCTCTCGGAGACGACGTGACACGGGCGGTGGGCATCCTCGTTCGCGCGCCCACGCGGCCTAGGCGGTCCCGGTCCCCGCCTGTAACGTCGCCCGTATCAAGAATGCACCGTCCGAACGACGGAGACAGGGAGCCAGCATGTCCGACTCGATCGGGATCGCGCCAACCGCCGAAGACGTGGCGGCCGACCGCAGCCGCCGCATCCGGGCGATCGTCGCCTCGTCGTCCGGCAACCTGGTCGAGTGGTACGATTTCTACTGCTACGCCTTCTTCGCGATCTACTTCGCGTCGTCGTTCTTCCCGAAGGGCGATTCCACCAGCCAGCTTCTCCAGACCGCCGGCATCTTCGCCGTGGGCTTTTTCATGCGGCCGATCGGCGGCTGGCTGTTCGGGCGCATCGCCGACCGCGTCGGGCGCCGGACCTCGATGGTCATCTCGGTCCTGATGATGTGCATTGGCTCGCTGTTCATCGGCCTGCTGCCCACCTACGAGACCGTGGGCGCCGCAGCCCCCGTGCTGCTGCTGCTGGCGCGCATGCTCCAGGGCCTCTCGGTCGGCGGCGAGTACGGCACCAGCGCCACCTACATGAGCGAGGTCGCGCTGAAGGGTCAGCGCGGATTCTTCGCCTCGTTCCAGTACGTGACGCTGATCGGCGGCCAGCTCCTGGCCTCGCTGGTGCTGATCGTGCTGCAGTTTGCGCTCACCGAGGCGCAGCTGCACAGCTTCGGCTGGCGAATCCCGTTCTTCCTCGGGGCGGTGGCCGCCATCGTCGCCCTCTACCTGCGGCGCTCGCTCGCCGAGACCGCGGGCTCCGACAAGGAGAACGCCGGCACCTTCTCCGAGCTTGCCAAGCATTGGCGCGCGTTCTGCGTGGTCCTGGCCTACACCGCCGGCGGCTCGCTGGTGTTCTACACCTTCACCACGTACATGCAGAAGTATCTCGTCAACACCGCGCATTTCGACAAGGGCACGGCCTCGCGCACGATGACCGCGGTGCTGCTGGTCTACATGATGGTCCAGCCGCTGTTCGGTGCGCTGTCAGACCGGATCGGGCGCAAGGCCAACATGCTGCTCTACAGCGGCCTCGGCACGCTGATGGTGGTGCCGCTGATGACCGCGATCGGCGCGACGCAGGACCCCTACGTCGCCTTCGGCCTGATCACGCTGGGGCTGCTGGCGGTGAGCTTCTACACGGGGATCAGCGGCATCGTGAAGGCGGAGCTGTTCCCGACCAAGGTCCGCGCGCTCGGCGTCGGCCTGTCCTACGCCCTCGCCAACGCCACCTTCGGCGGCACCGCCGAATACGTGGCGCTGTGGTTCAAGGAGGCGGGGATGGAATCGAGCTTCTTCTGGTACGTCACCATCCTGCTCGCGATCGCCTTCGTCGCCTCGCTGATCATGCCGAACCCGAAGGTCCACGGCTATCTCGACGGTGACGGCACGGTGGAGGAGGCGCTCGGAGGCAAGCCGCGCCTGGCGCGGGCCTAAGCCCGGCCCTGCCGTCGCGCGGAATGCCCGTCAGGCCGTCCGGGACCGGTTCTTGAGCTCCATGTTCTCGCGGTAGAGGGACTGGAGGTTCTTGAAGACGCCGCCGAGATAGGCCTGGTAGGTCGGCAAGGCATCGGGCGCGACGCCGGCGCGCTCCGCGAAATGGGCGACGATGGCATCGGATTCGGTCGTGAACCGGCCGGGCGCAAGCTCGGCCGTCGGGAAGGTCACCGTCTCGACCGCCGGCGCGAGCCGGCTGCGGATCGACGTCTCCTCCGCGTCGCCTGGGACGAACTCGCGCAGGTCCGCCCGATCCAGCTGCCCGGTTTCGAGCAGGAACAGGCGGACCTTGAAGCAGAACGGGCAGCCCGCCTTCAGGTAGACGGTCGGCTTGAACGCGGCTTCGGTCATCGTCGGTCGTCCTCGTCGTCGAAGTGGGTCGGGCAGTCCCGCGGTAGCGGGCCGGAAGCGCTCGGCGGCGCGGCCGGG
>NZ_VRUV01000650.1:0-2208 GCF_008039455.1 Methylobacterium sp. WL116 | reverse complement strand
GCCCGGATCGCCGCGGCGCCGACCGTGCCGGATCCGGGTTCGAGGTGGTGGAGGCTCCAGGCCTGCGGGTCGTCGCCGTCGATCGCGACGAGGCGCGGCGGCGCCGGCGGCAGGGTCAGGGCGAAGCGGTCCAGCGGCAGCGACAGGCCGGCACCCAACGCCTTCACCACCGCCTCCTTGCGCGTCCACAGACCGGTGAAGGCGAGACCGAGCGCCTCCGACGTCAGGGCCGCCAGCGCCTCGGCTTCCCAGGGCGCGAAGTGCGCGCGGGCGATGCGCAGGACGTCCGGGATCGGGCGGACCGCCTCGACATCGACGCCGATCGCGGCCGTGGGCGAGACCCCGACGAGGGCGCGGGTGCCCGAATGCGACAGGTTGAAGCGCAGGCTCCCGGCCAGCGCGCCGGCCAGCTCCGGCTTGCCGGCCGGCCCCGCCGTAAAGGCGAGCGCGTCGCCCCCCAAGCCGAGGGCCGGGGCGAGGATCAGGCGCAGCGCCGAGTGGCTCGCGCGAAAACGGTCGCGGTCCTCCACACGCAGGAAGCGATCCGCCCGGGCGGCCTCGTCGGGCGAAAGCCACGCGTCGCAGCGCGCGAGCTGGCCCGCCGACAGGGCGAGATCGATGCTCCACACCCGGATCGCCGTGCTGGGTCCGGGTTCGGTGATGACCCAGGCTCCGTTCACAAGACATACGCCGAAGCCGGCAACGCGTACTTCCCTCCCCCTGAAGCGGGGGAGGGTGACCCGCGCAGCGGGTCGGGAGAGGGGAGCGCCGTATACGGCACCGTCGCTCCCCTCTCCCGACCCTCGCTGACGCGAGGCCCGCCCTCCCCCGCAGAGGGGGGAGGGAGGAGCCGCCCGCGATTCTTTCCGACTGTTCAGAGCCTCCCATGCGCCTCGATCTGAGCCCGCGCGCCCGGCGCTCGGCCGTGCTCTCGGCGCTGTCGCCGGTCATCGCCTTCGCCGGCGCCGTGCTCGTCGGCGGGATCGCGGTGGCTTTGCTCGGCGTCGCGCCGGGGGCCGCGTTCACGACCTACTTCGTCATCCCGCTGAGCGAGGTGTGGTCGCTGCAGGAGGTGGCGCTGAAGGCGGCGCCGCTGGCGCTGGTCGCCACGGGGCTGGCCTTCTGCTTCCGGGCGAGCCTGTGGAACATCGGCGCCGAGGGCCAGTTCGTGGTCGGCGGCCTGGCCGGCGGCTGGATCGGCGTCGCGACGCAAGGGGCGGAGGGCTTCACGGCCTGGATCCTGCCGACGATGCTGGCCGCCGGCACGCTGGCGGGCCTCGCCTACGCGATGATCCCGGCGCTCCTGAAGGTCCGCCTCGGCGTTTCGGAGATCCTGACCATCCTAATGCTGGTCTACGTCGCGGAGCTGCTGCTCGACTACATGGCCCGCGGGCCGTTGCGCGATCCGGCGGGCTTCAACTTCCCGCAGAGCGTGCCGTTCGATCCGGCGGCGCGGCTGCCCTACCTGATGGAGGGCGACACGCTGCATGCCGGCGTGCTGATCGCGCTCGCCGCCGTGATCGTCGCGACGCTCGTCCTCGCCCGGACGCTGTTCGGCTTCGAGGTTCGCGTCGTCGGCGCCGCGCCGCGCGCGGCGCGGTTCGCGGGCTTCAGCGACGCCCGCCTGACGCTCGCCGTCTTCGCGATCTCGGGGGCGGCGGCCGGGCTCGCCGGCATCTGCGAGGTGGCCGGCAAGATCGGCCAGCTGCAGCCGACGATCTCGCCGGGCTACGGCTTCACCGCGATCATCGTCGCCTTCCTCGGGCGGCTGTCCCCCCCCGGAATCCTGGTCGCCGCCGGGGTGATCGCGCTGACCACGATCGGCGGCGAGTCGGCCCAGATCGACCTGAAGCTGCCGCTCGACCTCACCCGCGCGTTCCAGGGGCTGCTGCTCGCCTTCGTGCTCGGGGCGGACGTGCTCGCCCGCTACCGCGTCCGGCTCGTGCCGGGCGGCCCCCGGCGGACCGCGTGAGGCGCCGGGCATGGTGAGAAGGCGGCCATGACCCTCGACATCGTCCAGATGGTGCTCGTCACCGTGCTGACCGCGGCCACGCCCCTGATACTGGCCGCGATCGGCGAGCTGGTGGCGGAGCGCTCCGGGGTGCTCAACCTCGGCACCGAGGGGATGATGGTGCTCGGCGCCGCCGCCGGCTTCGCGGTCGCCACCGAGACGGGCTCGACGCTCGCCGGCGCGCTCGGCGGCGCCGG
>NZ_VRUV01000064.1:0-14265 GCF_008039455.1 Methylobacterium sp. WL116 | reverse complement strand
GCCGGCCACCGGGCCGCGGCCGGGCGGGAGACCCGGGCCGAGGAAGCGCAGCGCTGATGGTCGACCTCGTGCTGCCCGCCCTCGCGATCCTGGCGCTCGCGGCCGCGCTCCTGCCGGCCGTCCTCGCCGCGATGAACCTGACGCTGCTGCGCACGCCCGAGCCGGACGGGCCGGAGGCGGGCCTAGTCTCGATCCTCATCCCGGCGCGCAACGAGGCCGCCCATATCGCGGCGACCGTTCGGGCGGCGCTCGCCGGCGTCGGCGTCGCCGTCGAGGTGCTGGTCGGCGACGACCACTCGACCGACGCCACCGCCGAGATCGTCGCGAGCATCGCCGCCGGCGAGCCGCGCCTGCGCCTCGTGCCTGTGCCGCCGCTGCCGGAGGACTGGACCGGCAAGAACCACGCCTGCGCCCACCTCGCCGGCGAGGCACGTGGCGCGCATCTGCTCTTCGTCGACGCCGACGTGCGGCTCAAGCCGTTCGCGGCGGCCGGCCTCGTCGCCCATGCCCGCCGCACCGGATCGGGCCTCGTCAGCGCGGTGCCGCGGCAGGTGATGGGTACGCTTGGCGAGAAGCTCACCGTGCCGATGATCAACTTCCTGCTCGTCGGCTACCTGCCGGTGGCGATGATGCGCGCCTCGATGCGCCCGGCTTTGGGCACGGCCTGCGGGCAGCTCCTCCTGATCGGGCGCGACGCCTACGCGGCGATCGGCGGCCACGGCGCCATCCGCCGCTTCCTGCACGACGGGGTGAAGCTGCCCCGGCTGCTGCGCGCGGCCGGACACCGCACCGACCTCGTCGCCGGGCACGCGCTCGCCGATTGCCGGATGTATACGGGATTCTCGCAGTGCTGGGCCGGGTTCTCGAAGAACGCCCACGAGGGCATGGCGACGCCGGTGGCGCTGCCGGTCTGGACCGCCCTGCTCGGCCTCGGCCACGTCCTCCCGCCCGTGCTGGTGCTGGCCGGCCTCCTCGGCGGCCTCGACGCTGCGACCTGGTTCCTGGCGTTCGCGGCGCTCGCCGTCTCGCTGGCGACCCGCACGGCGATCACCCTGGTGACCGACGAGCCGGCCGCGACCATCCCGCTCCACCCCGCGGCGGTCGTGGTCGCGCTGGCGATCCAGTGGAACGTGCTGCTGCGCCGCAAGCGCGCCGGCGCCGCCGTCTGGAAGGGCCGCAGCTATCCGACCGGCGGCGCCTGAGTCTCCGAGAGGATCCACGCCGCCGTCTCCGCATCCGCCTCGGCGACCGCGAGGTGCAGGACGATCGGCGTCTCGTAGGGATGGCGCGCCTTCAGGGCCGCGGCGAGGGTGTCCGACAGGCCCGTGCGCGTCTTCACGATCGCGACGACCTCGCTGCCGTGCTCGATCGCGCCCTTCCAGGCGTAGACCGAGCGCATCCCGGGCAGCACGTTGACGCAGGCGGCGAGCTTGTCCCGCACCAGCGTCTCGCCGACGGCGAGCGCCGTCTCGGCATCGGGGAACGTGGTATAGACGAGGAGCGGACGCTCCATGCTATGGCTCTCTGAACGACTGGGCGCACGCACGAAGCATGGTGCACGCGCACGATTGAGCCCCGCTCCGGCTCCGCGTCAACTCAGGTGGGTCCGGGTCACGCATGCCGCGCTTCCACAAGGTCGCCTTCGTCGCGAGCCCGACGCCCGACGCCCGCGAGGCGGCCGCCGCCCTGATGCGGCGCTACGACCACGTCGCGCCCGAGGAGGCCGACGTGGTGGTCGCCCTCGGCGGCGACGGCCTGATGCTGCAGGTGCTCCACCGCTTCATGGACGCGAAGAAGCCGATCTACGGCATGAACCGCGGCACCGTCGGCTTCCTGATGAACGAGTTCCGCGAGGATACCCTCCTGGAGCGCCTGGAGGCCGCGCATCGCAGCGTCGTCCACCCGCTGCTGATGGAGGCGCACGACACCGAGGGGCGCAGCCACCGCGCGCGCTCGATCAACGAGGTCTACCTGCTGCGCCAGACCCACCAGACCGCCAAGCTCAAGATCTCGGTCGACGGGCAGGTGCGGCTGCCCGAGCTGATCGCCGACGGGGTGCTCGCCGCCACCGCGGCCGGCTCCACCGCCTACAACCTGTCGGTCGGGGGCCCGATCCTGCCGCTCAATGCCAAGCTCCTGGCGCTGACGCCGATCTCGGCGTTCCGGCCCCGGCGCTGGCGCGGCGCGCTGCTGCCGGACCACGCCCACATCCGGATCGAGGTGCTCGACGCCGAGCATAGGCCCGTCGCGGCGGTGGCCGACCACACCGAGTTCCGCCGGGTGTCGATGGTCGACACCTGGCTCGACCGGGAGACCGATCTCGTGCTGCTGCACGACCCCGGCCACAGCCTCGACGAGCGCATCCTGCGCGAGCAGTTCGGCTGAAGGCGCTCGCCTACGCAGCGAGATCCCTGCGCGCCCCGTAAGCGGCGAGCGCGCACAAAGTCTCCGCGAACGCCGCACGGATCTCCGCCATCTGCCCCGCATCGGGGATGGTGCCCGAACTCCGAGCCCCGCCCTCGACCGCGGCGAGCAACCCGACCAGCCGCGTCGCGCCGATGTTCGCGCTCATCGACTTCAGGCCGTGGGCGGCGCTGGCGACGGCGCCGGCTTCGCCTCCGGGGATCGCGGCTTCCAGCGCGGTCAGCGCCGCCGGCGCCTGCCCGGTGTAGAGGCCGAGCACGCGCGCCAGGAAGGCGCCGTCGCCCATCTCGGCGAGGCCTTCGAGGGTTTCGCTGTCGAGGAGCCCGGGGGCGGAAGGCTGGTCCGAGCCTGCTTCGTCGAAGGCGTCCACCCGGGACGCAAGCGTGTCCGCACCGGGCGCGTCGGCCACGACGAAGCGGCCGAGCACCTGCGCGAGCTGGGCCAGGGTGAAGGGTTTTGCCAGCGTCCCGTCCATGTCGGCGTCCTGCCACGCGAGCGCTCCGTCGCCGATCACGTGCGCGGTCATCGCGACGATCGGCAGGCGGGCGGCGCCGGTCTCGGCCTCGCGGCGGCGGATCGCGCGCGTCGCTTCGAACCCGTCGAGAACCGGCATGCTGCCGTCCATCAGGACCAGATCGAAATGGGCGGCCGCGCTCGCGGCCATCGCCTGCGCGCCGTCCCCGACGGTGATCACGTCCGTCACGCCGCAGCGCGCCAGCGCCTCGATCGCGACCTCCAGGTTCACGGCGCTGTCGTCGGCGACGAGCACGCGGGCCTGAGGGAAGCGCGGCAGGGCGTCGGCGGAGGTAGTGGAACGCGGCGCGTTCGCGGCGAACGGGCGGTCGGCGGCGAGCGCTGCCAGCACCGGCCGCCACTCTGCCTGCACCACGGGCCAGCGCAAGACCTCGTCGGCGAGCCCGGCGCGGAGCGCCTGCTGACCGGCCGGATCGCCCATCGGCACCACCGCGACCACCCGCAGGGCCGCGTCCGGGCGGCGCCCCCGCGCGAGCAGCTCGGCCGCATCCATGATCCAGGGTGCGCGATCCGGCGCGGTGTCCGCAAGCGGGGCGAGGTCCGCCTCGACGAGGCCCGCCGCCAGCGCCACGCGTGTCGCACCGCCGAGGCCGGCGAGCACGACGCCCTTCGGCGCCTCGGCCGACCGGCGGATCGTCTCGGCCGTCTCCGGCGCTTCGATCGGGATCCGCGCCCAGAAGGTCGAGCCCTCGCCGACGCGGCTCTCGAGGCCGACGCCGCCGCCCATCGCCGCGATCAGGCGCTCCGCGATCGAGAGGCCGAGGCCGGTGCCGCCGAAGCGGCGCGTGGTCGATTGGTCGGCCTGGGTGAAGGCGGTGAACACCCCGGCGATCTTGTCCTGCGGAATGCCGATGCCGGTGTCGACGACGGCGATCTCCAGCATCCGCCCGCCGTCGCAGGTCCTCATGCGGACGAGGACGTGGCCCGCTTCCGTGAACTTGAGGGCGTTGGAGACGAAGTTGCTGACGACCTGGCCGAGGCGCACCGGGTCGCCGACCATGCCGGCGGGCACGTCCGCGCCGATCTCGGCCGCGAGGTCGAGCCCGGCCGTGCGGGCGCGCTCGCCGAACAGCGTGACGACCGAGTCGGCGATCTCGGCCGGGCTGATCGCGGCGCGCTCTAATTCGAGCTTGCCGGCCTCCACCTTCGCGAAGTCGAGGATGTCGTTGATGATCGCCAGCAGCGATTGTCCCGAGCGCGCGATTACCTCGGCGTAGCGGCGCTGGCGCGGCGGCAGGTCGGTGGCGGCCAGGAGCTCGGCCATCACCAGCATGCCGTTCATCGGCGTGCGGATCTCGTGGCTCATGGTGGCGAGGAAGGTGGATTTCGCGGCGTTGGCGGCGTCCGCCTGCTCCCGCGCCTCGCTGAGATCGTGGGTCCGCACGCGGACCTCCTCCTCCAGCCCGGTGCTGTAGGCGGCGAGCTGCCGGTCGCGGACGTTCACCGCGCCGAGCAGGTCGTTGAAGGTCTGGGCCAGGGCCCCGACCTCGTCGTCGGTGGTGACGTCGGCCCGTCGGCTGTAGTCGTGGCGCGAGCGCACCGCGTCCATGGTGCCGGCGAGCGCGGTCAGCGGCCGCGTCACGGCGCGCTGGAGCCTGAGCGAGACCGCGAGGCCGACGGCCACCGCGACGAGGCCGGCGAGCAGCGCGTTGAGCGCGACGCCGCCGAGGCGGTCGGCGAGGTCGCCGGTCTCGGCCACCACCACGACCCGGCCGATCTCGCGCTGGTTCTCCAGCACCGGCTCGCCGACCTTGAGGGTCCGGGTGAGGAGCAGAGCGAGGAGCGACGGCTGCTCGGCGGCGTCGAGGTCGAGGTCGTTCGACAGCCTGAGCCCGATGCCCTGCTCGCCGAGGATGCTGCCGTCCGGGCGAATCAGCGCGGCGTAGACCAGCGAGGGGTTGCGCGCGATCGCCCGAAGGGTGGTGTCGGCCGCATCCGCGTCGTCGCTCGCGATGGCGCCGGCGCCGCTCTGCGCGAGCACGCGCGCGACCGTGCGCAGGGCCTCGCGCTTGTCGGCGGCGTAGCGGTCGACCTCGCGCCAGACCGAGAGCGTGGTCGCGACAAGGAGCGCTACCGCGACGGCGCCGACGACCGCCCAGGCGACCCGGCCCGCCAGGGACCGCCGCGGGTCCAGTGCCTTCCGACGCATCGTGCCCCGGCCTTCCTTCGAACGTCGCATCCGATCGCCTCGGCTCACGCGGCTGCGCGCAGCCATTGCCGCTCGACCTCGCCCCAGCCGGCCAGGAACGCCGCGACGCAGGCCGGGTCGAAGTGTGAGCCTGCGTTGTCGGACAGGAGCGCCCGCGCCTTCTCGAGCGACCAGGCTTCCTTGTACGGCCGCTCCGAGACCAGGGCGTCGAACACGTCGGCCACGGCGACGATGCGGCCCGACAGCGGGATCGCCTCGCCGGCCAGGCCCGCCGGATACCCGGTGCCGTCCCAGCGCTCGTGGTGGCTCGCGGCGATCTCGGCGGCGAGCTGAACCACGTTCGAGGTGCTGCCTTCGAGGATGCGGCGGCCGCGCTCGGCGTGCTTCTCCATCTCGCTGCGCTCGTCGACCGAGAGCGCGCCCTGCTTGAGCAGGATCGCGTCGGGCACGCCGATCTTGCCGACGTCGTGCATCGTCGAGGCGAGGCTCAGGAGGCGGCAATATTCGGCGTCGAAGCCGAGGTTCTTCGCGATGATGCCGACATAGGTCGAGACCCGCGCGATGTGGTTGCCGGTGTCGGTGTCGCGGTGCTCGGCCGCGCGCATCAGGAGGTCGATGATCTCGCGCTCGCGCGCCTCGATCACCGAGACGGCGGCGGCGACCTCGCGCGCCAGCCACGCCGCGCGGTCCTGCTCCTGACGGTGGGCGTGGCTGATCTTCATCAGGTTGCCGACGCGCGCCCGGATCTCGGCGGGGTCGAACGGCTTGCCCAGGAAGTCGGTGGCGCCGGCATCGAGCGCCTGACGGCGGATCGTGCGCTGGTCCATGCTCGTCACCATGACGATCGGCACGTGCGCGAAGCCCGCCACGCCCCGCGCGGCCGCGATGAACTCGAGCCCGGTCATCCCCGGCATGTCGTAGTCGGTGATGGCGATGCCGATGCGCTCGACGTTGTCGCGCAGGAACGCCAGCGCCGCGACGGGGCAGGTGAACTCGACCGGCTCGCAGTCGGGCACGGGCTTCAGCGCCTGGACGACGAGCAGGTTGTTGAGTTCCGCATCATCGAGGATCAGCGCGAGCATGAGGCTCCATCCCGTCGGCGGTGAAGGGGGCCCGTCGTCATTGCGTCAGCAGCAGCCGGCCGGAGACCGGGCCGACGCCCTTCGGCACCGGCACGCTCGTCGCGCCGTAATTCGCGTTGAGGACGAGGTTCGGGCCTTCGTAGAGGTTGATCTGCTGGGCCACGATCACGGTGTAGGCCGACTGGTCGGCCACCGGCCTGGATGCGTCGATCACAAGGCGGCCCGCCGGCAGGTAGATCGTGCCGAGCATGGTGCGGGCGTTGTCGCTGATGATGCGGTAGGTCCGCACCGGCTTGGTGAAGGCGAGCGGCGGCGGCGTCGGGCTGATGATGTCCCCGAGCAGGGTTTCGACGAGCGCCGTCGGATCGATCGGCAGGATGACCCCGCGATCCTCCGACAGCAGCAGGCCAGCCATGATCCCGGTCGTGGGGGCGGTCAGGCTGATGGTGGTCTTCTTGTCGAAGACCAGGCCGCCGTTATTCCCGGTGAAGTAGAAGGCCACGTCGGTGCCGGTGAGCGTCGCCTTCTTGTCGACGACGAGCGGACCGTCCTTCATCACGTAGATGCCAGGCTTCAGCGTGACGACGGCGTCCTTGGTGATGTGCAGGCCGGCGCAATAGGTGCCCGGCTCCAGGGTGATGTCTCTGTCGATCGTCTTGATCGCGCGCACGTTGAGCAGGTTGAGCGGGAACGGCAGCGTCGCGCAGGCGCCGATCGGCGGCGCGGCGCGGTCCTTCAGCGGATCCTCGATCACCGGGCACCCGGTCTGCGGCGTCGGGCTGAAGTTCGCGCGCACGCCGAGGTAGCCACCGGCCGAGCAGATCGTCTGCGCCTTGGCGATCGCGTTGTCCTGGCCCACCATTCCCGTCCCCGAGACGGAGTTCGAGTAGAGGGCGCAATCGGTGGCGGTGACCTGCGCGTTCTTCTGCAGGTTGAACGCGCCGGCGGCGAAGGGGTCGAGCGCCAGCATGCACAGGCGCATCCGACCGACGACGCTCGCCTGCGCCTTCACCGCGAGCTTGGCGGCGGGCATCCCGACGAAGCTGCCGAAGGACAGATTGTAGCTCTCGGCGGCGATCGCCGCGACATTGGTCTTGTCGGGCGCGACCGTGACCTGCACGGTCAGCGGCCGGTCCGGCGGCGATTTTGCCTCCGATCGCACCGTCTGCTCGGTGACGCCGACCACCGCGGCGGTGCTCGACAGGGCAAGCTTGAGGGCGTTGCCGCCGGCGAGCGCTCCGGCGTCGACGGCGGCCTGCAACTGGTTCCGCCGGGCCGCAAGGCGCGCATAGTCGACGCCGCCGCCGACGAGGCCGAGCAGCATCGTCGCGCAGAGGCAGAAGATGACGGCCACGGCGCCGCGTCCGTCGGCTCCGAACGCCCGGAAGCGAGACGCCGCGGACGCGAACGCCACGCCGCCGCGATGCCCCGTTCGCCACCCGCTCCCCATCCCGACCGCCTCCTCGGCCCATCTTGAACCGACGGGTCTACAGGCTTCGGATTAATGAAAGGCCCTCTCGATCCGATCGGATGGAGGCGGGCGCAGAGTGATCGCGTCTGGCGTGCAGGACTTGATGAAAACAATCAAGGATTGAATTATTAGGGTCGATGCTCGTCTCCGGACGAGAACCGTTGCAGGATCGAGCCTGAATCTACATCTACAGGTAGAATTTTGCGGCGGTTTGTCGACGATATCGACCGTAGCGCCCGGCCGGCATCGAATATCGGTATTACCCCAGGTTGTAGGCCTGTTCGCCGCTCGGATCGCGTCGTCGCCGCTGCGATTGCCTTGCCCGGCCTCAGGAATTTTAAAGCTCTACCACCGTAGACTGCGGTCCATTCGGGGTAGGACCGGGCCGACGATCGGCGATCCGATGCCCTTCAGGCCGAGAATGCGTCGGACGCCCAGGACACGCTGCACGTTGCCGATCGATCGGCCCGGACCCGTCGGCTCGATCGCCGTTCGCGCTGCGGATCTCCGGGCGTGGCTTCGCCGCGCATCGGTTCACGCATGGGCGCGGGTCCGGTTCGTGTCCGCGGCGGCTCCGATCCGGGCGGGCCTGCTGGGCGACCGTCGCGGCGTCGCCGCCGTCGAGTTCGCGATGCTGGCGCTGCCCTTCATCGCCCTGCTCGGCGTCGTCGCCGAATCCGGCGTGGTCGTGCTGGCCCAGCAGACCCTCGACGTGTCCGTCGACCGGGCCTCGCGCCTGCTGCGGACGGGCGAGTTCCAAGACCGGGCCGACGGCTCGGATCCGGCACAGCGCCTGCGGCAGCTGATGTGCGGCAATTCCAGCCTCTTCTTCGCCTGCCGGGACGTCCGCCTCGACGTGACGCGGGAGGAGACCTTCAAGGGCTCGCAGGTGTCCGAGCCCTACGACACACAGACCAAGACCGTCTCGCAGAGTTTCGGCACCCAGTTCCAGTGCCCGACGGGGGACGACGTGATCGCGATCCGCGCGGCCGTCCCGATCCTGCGGCTGTTCGCGTTCCTCGACTTCACCGGGCGTCGCCTCGCCGACAACCGCCAGCTCCTCGTCTCGACCGTGATCTTCCGGGCGGAAGCCTACGACGCGAAGCCCTGCCAATGACGGCGGGCCGGGGCGGCCTCGGGCGGTTCGCGCGTGCGGAAGGCGGCGTCAGCGGCGTCGAGTTCGCCTTCATCGCCCCGATCCTGGTCCTGATGTTCATGGCCTCGATCGAGCTTCCGCGCGCGATCACCACGGGGCGCCGGGTCTCGCTCGCGGCGACGACGATGGCGGACCTGATCTCGCGCGCCGACGTGACCGACATCGCCGACGTCTACGCCGCCGCACAGGCCGTCTCGAGCCCGTACGACCTCGGCCGTGCAGGCATCGTGCTCACCGCCGGCGGGATCTACCTCGACGGGTCGACCCCCGTGGCGAAGGTCTGCTCCAGCGTCGCGCGCAACGACACGCAGCGCGCGGCCGGCTCGACGATCGGCCCCGCGCCGGCCGGAACGGCAAGCCCCGGGGACCGTCTGGTGATGGCCGAGCTGCGCCTGCCCTACACCGCCGTGTTCGGCGTCTTCCCCGTCCTGAACCGCTGGACGTTCGTGGTCAGCAAGACCTGGCCGGTGCGGGCCGGCAAGACCTATCTCGGGCGCGAGGAAGTCGTGCTGCCCGGCGGAAAGCCCTGCGCGGCATTCTGAACGAAGACGCATCGCGCGCGCCGCGATGATCGAGCGGGAAGGCGCGGCCCACACGCACGAGGCGCGACGGCCGGCTCGATCATGAAAGGCCGCGATTTCCGAAGACGGTCCCGAAACGCAAAAAGCCGGCCTGAGCCAGCTCTTGCAGTTCGATCAGTACCTGAATTGGAGCGGGCGAAGGGATTCGAACCCTCGACCCCAACCTTGGCAAGTTTAGGTTCGGCAAATTTCGCGTTTTTTCCTGTGATTGCTGGACGTTGCCAAGTGGTTGATCCTACTTGCGGATCGGCCTGATCTGAGTTTGCTACTCTGTGCGCTGTTGGGCCTCGGTTTCCGCCCATCTGCTTCCGCCCTGCTTCCGTGGCGGAGTGAGCAACAGGGTTAGGGTCGTCCATGCCGAAGATTACGAAGCGCCTCGTTGACGCGATAGAGCCCGATCCGACGCGCGAGGTCCAGGTGTGGGACAGCGAGTTGAAGGGCTTCGGCGTGCGGGTCCAACCAAGCGGCGTCGCGTCCTACTTCGTGTTCTACCGGACCGAGGAAGGCCGGCAGCGCAAGCTCACCCTCGCCCGGGTCGGTGCCGTCACACCCGAAGAGGCCAGGCGGGCGGCGCGGGAAAAGCTCGGCGCCTCGACCAAGGGCGAGGACCCATCAGCCGACCGCCGCAGGATCCGGCACGCGGTCACGGTGGCCGAACTGTGTGACCTCTACCTTGAGGATGCCAAGGGCCGCGTGAAGGCCTCAACGCTGGCGATGGACCGCAGCCGCATCGATCGTCACGTGAAGCCGCTCCTGGGCGCTCGTAGGGTCCCTGTCCTCACCTCTGACGACGTCGAGGCCATGCACCGGGACATAGCGGCCGGGAAGACGGCTGCGGCCCGCGCCGGCATCGGCGGCATCACCACTGGCGGCAAGGGAGTGGCGGCCCGAACGGTGGGAATGCTCGGCACCATCCTGGAGTTCGCCAAGCGGAAGAAGATCATCACGGCCAATCCGGCCCGCGGCGTCCAGCGCGCGCCTGACGGCAAGCAGCGCCGGTTTCTGTCGGCCGCCGAGATCCGCCGGCTGGGCGCGGCCATGCGCGAGGCTGAAAATCAGGGCGAGACGGCGGTAGGGATCGCAGCCGTGCGGTTCCTGCTGCTCACCGGCTGCCGGCGAATGGAAGCCCTCGCCCTACCTCGCGCCTGGCTCGACGAGGAGCACAACTGCATCCGGTTCGGAGACACCAAGAGTGGTGCGCAACTACGGCCGATTGGCAAGGCCGCGTTCGCCGCCCTGCCCGCCCTTACGGCCTCGCCATGGGCCTTCCCGGGCGAACGCGGCGCCGGGCATTTCGTTGGCCTGCCGAAGGTGCTGGACCGGCTATGCGAGCGCGCCAGCCTGCAGGGTGTGACGCTCCACGTCCTGCGGCACACGTTCGCCGCAACCGCAGCCGGCATGGGCTACTCCGAATTGACGATCGCCGGGCTTCTCGGACACCGTGTTCCGGGAGTGACGGCACGCTATGCGCATGTGCCCGATGCGGCTTTAGTTGCTGCAGCAGACCGGGTGGCAATGCTAATATGGGAGGGGTCAGCAGTTCGTGATCAAGATCAGCGCAGTGCTAGCCCACGCTGCTAGCGCTGTAGCCAGTTGGTACATTGATCACCTGAATGCGGTTCTGTTCGCGGCAGCGGGCAGCGTCGCGAGACAGATCGCAAGGGCGATCAATGAAGATGTGCGGGCTCGAAAATCAAAGCGTAGAGGGGAATTCCGAAGCTGCGGCAATGCCTACGGCGCTCAGTGCCAACTGCCGCTTCGCAAGTGTCTCTTGGTACTCCTGCGCCTCGACATCCTTAATGAAAGGCGCGGCGGGTGCCAACCGTTTAACGGCAACCTCCACTTCGTCAATTGAAGCGCGGAAGAACTCCTTCCTGTAATTTTGCGCGTTGACGCGTGTCCGTTCGAATTCAGCATGTAGTGATCGCTCAAGAGCAGGCGCGTCATCGCTGTATATGATCGCGTGAATATCGAAAGTAAACGGAACGCTTGCGTCCCCTAACTCGCGAACACGATCAAGCGGATCGAGTCGTCTGGTCAGGCCGATCTTAACAACGTTGTCACCAAACGAACCGACGTTCGAGATGATGTAGACGTAGCCAGACCGCGTGCGCTCGGCGAGGGCCTGGGCACGCTCTACCTTTGCGTGAGCGTCGGCCAGATCGCCTTCGAGCATTTTGATCTGAACAGTCAGAGCCTCAAGCTTCGCCCCGCTGGCCTTGGCAGCCTCGGCGTTCGCCTTAGCAAGAAGGCGTTGGTACCGAGCTTCGGCTTCTTCAGCAGCCTCAATGTCGCGGAGCAGCTTCTGTTCTTCACGCGAAGCTCTCGCCGCTTCTGCACGCTCCTCTTTTTCAGATTTGATTTTTTCTCTGTACTCGTGATTGAGATACAGCTCTCTAAGTTTCAATGCGGTATATTCATCGCTGATAACAATTTTATTAGAATCATTCAATTTATTTATTTGATCCCTTGCTCTTTCAATCCGTTTTTCCATCGCGCTTGCGTTGTTCCAGCGCGTATTTGCAATGGCGGCCTCTGACTCGCCGTTGAACGCTCTCAAGGTAAGCTTGATGGCGCGGTTGGTCATGGTCCGGCCTTTGGCCTCGCTGCCGTCCAAAGTCCATTTGGTGCTGCACGTGACTGCAGTTGCAGCTGAAACCATAATTTTTTGTTGATTGCGAATTTTTTCGATTTGCTCTTTATACTGTTCACTGTCGGAGAAATCGAAGTGTGGCTCATACACGCCCATCTCAGCAAAAGATAAGCGTTCGTCAAAAATCGCAACCTCTCTCTGGAGTCGATCATATATCCCGCGCTTATCCTTGTATTCTGCTCTGGTTCTTTCAACGTCCCTGGAAATTTGTATAGCTTGCCGTTCGAGCGACGTGACGATCTCTTCTGAGTTCGTTACATTTTTATAGCGCATTTCGATCAAGCGATACTTGGCAGTGATCTCATCGGCGTTGGATTGCTGCTTTACCGTCTCCGCAATAACTCGCTCTAGCTCGACGTCTGCGTCAATAACACGGGCAAAACGACTTGCAAGTTTGTCATTCGATCGCCGTTGCTTTATAAGTAACACTAACAAAAATATTGCAATGGCCATTGCAACGATGAGCCCAGCCGTGACTGCTAATTGTGTGACGGGATCAAATTGCATCTAAGGGTGCCTTACCGTGGGGATCCTGCCACTCTAGGATGACAGCGGTAGTGTCTCCTGTCTGCCGCCCGACGGCTTCGACGGGGCATCCTTCGTACCATTGTCATGCTGTAGGAAGCCCGAGAGGAAGCGTCGGCCGTCTCCGATTGGTGCCGATAAGGGTGATGCAGGAGGAAGTTATGCTTTCCTCAGCCGTACCCCTGGCCCCTCGCCATTCTCCTCGATGAAAATGACGCCGGCGGCTTCTAGGGCAGCCTGCAAGGCGGTCACCGTCCGCCCCTTCAACTCTTCACCGGCCTCGAAACGGGAGACCGTGTTGGTTGAGACCTGCGCCTGCTCGGCCAGTTCGCGGATGCCGATCCCGAGGCCGGCACGAGCCATCTTGCACTGCGCAGGGGTCAAAATCGCGTCCTTGCTGCGAATTTGCATTGACACTGCGAAAGCAGCGCGTATCTTCGCAGCATAGTAGCGAAATCGCTGCTTGAACGCAAGAAAGTTGGCGGCTCGTCGCTGTCGACCTTCCCAAACACATCCCGAAACCTTCAGCCCCGGAGCCCCCGGTTATGGCAATGCCCCCACTCGCCCCGAAGCCGGCCAGCCGCCGGTTCACCGCCGCCCTCTATGCCCGCCCCAGGCCCACCATTGAGCCCGACGAGGCCGTACCGGGCACCGTCGAGGCTTGGGAGGCCATCGCGCCGATCCGGCCTGACACGGCCCACGTCCGATCGCCCCGCTTCCTCGACCTCGCTGGCGAGCTTGTCTCCGCCGTCCTTATCGTCGCCGGGGGCGTGCTCGCCTACGGCTTCCTGCCGATCGCGTGATGGAGGCCGCTATGCGCAACTCATTGAAGTGCCACCCGACCACCGCCCCGAAGCCGACCCTGCGCGAGCGGTTCGCCGCAATGAAGGCCAAGGCCGCGGGCTTAAATGCGGGCAAGGATCGCCGGCCCGACCCGGCCGACCCACTGACCGCCTCCGGGCTCCTGGCTTCCTCCGCCGTGTCGATCGCGATCCACGAACATCTGCGAGCCTATGCGGGACGGCTCTATGCCGAAGTCTACAGGATGGAGGATGCCGGCACGCGCGCCGAGCAAGAGCGCGACGCGTTCCGAGCGGTTCTTCACACCCCGCTAGCCTCGGATGCCGAACGGCTCGCCTACGCCAAGGCCGTCATCGAGCGCGCTGCCGGGGTCTACGGTTCCGAATGCCATGGCAGCACTCGCGCTGCTTGGATGCCGACCGCTTACCGCAACCTCGCCTTTGGGGAGTACGTGCCGGAGCCCGACATGGCGGGTCATCAGCCTGCCGCAGTGGATACCCCGTCGGCCACGGCTCCCGCGGCGCCTCCGGGACTCTCCAACGTAGAGGCCGAGTTGACTGCCCTCGTCGCGGAATATGAAGGGTTCGCTCGCGTCAGCGATGAGGCCGTCACCCGTGAGGATGATGTCGGCTTGCCGCTTCCCGATGATTTGGACAACGCAATTGATCGGGTTCGCCATTTCACGAACCAAGGCCGGGAGGACATTGTTCGGTACGCCATGGCCCTTCCGGCGACCACGCTTCTCGGCTTCGGGCTCAAGGCTGTAAAGGGCGGACCAATTCCAGGCCGCTGTGGCGGAGTAAAACCAGGCCAATGGCGGCCGCAGCTTGAACGATGAAGGGGCCCGATCGGGCCCCTTCATCGTTTATCGCCGACCATGAGGCTCAAG
>NZ_VRUV01000649.1:0-2214 GCF_008039455.1 Methylobacterium sp. WL116 | reverse complement strand
GCGCCGCGGCGGTCGCGTTCGCGCGCGGCGGCAGCAGGCTGTCGAGGTTGAGCCGCTGCACGGCGATCATCAGCACGACGGTCAGCACGGCGGTGATGATCGCGGTGAGCACGAGGGCGCCGGTGCCGGGCAGGCGCCGCAGGCGCTCGGTCAGGCCGCGCATCTCCGAGCGGAGCGCCGCGAGGTCGGACTGGCGGGCCGCCTCGTTCATGCGGTTCGAGGCACCCTCGACCTTGTCCTCGACCCGGGTCAGCAGCGACTCCGAGCGGGCGTACTTGTCCTCGATCCGCGAGGTCTTGTCCTCGATCCGCGCGAGCTGGTCGAACAGCTGGTTGGCGGCGATCGGCGTCGCGCCGGCCGGACCGGCGGCCGCGGGCTTGGCCTCGACGGGCCGGGTGTCGACGGGCGAAGTCGTCGTCGGGATGAAGTCCTGCCCGGTCGCGGTCTTGGGGGCGTCGGTCATTCGTCACGGACCCTTTCTCGTCTGCGGTTCGGAGGGCGGCCCGGCGGGGCGCGGCTTTTCGCGGATGGTCGGGCCGGGTCGCGAAACCGCCGGCCCGCGGGGTGTCCGCGAGCCGGCCGGGGGAGACGGATCAGATCGGCTCGTCAGATCAGCTTGGCCATCGCCACGGCCGTGTCGGCCATGCGGTTCGAGAAGCCCCACTCGTTGTCGTACCAGGCGAGGATGCGCACGAAGGTGCCGTCCATGACCTTGGTCTGGTCGAGGTGGAAGGTCGACGAGTGCGGGTCGTGGTTGAAGTCGATCGAGACGTTGGGCTGGTCGGTGTAGGCCAGCACGCCCTTGAGCGGGCCGTCGGCCGCCGCCACGATCGCCGCGTTGATCTCCTCGACGGAGGTGGCGCGCTTGGCGGTGAACACGAGGTCGACCGCCGAGACGTTCGGGGTCGGCACGCGGATCGAGGTGCCGTCGAGCTTGCCCTTGAGCTCCGGCAGCACGAGGCCGACGGCCTTGGCGGCGCCGGTCGAGGTCGGGATCATCGAGAGCGCGGCGGCGCGGGCCCGGTACAGATCCTTGTGCATCTGGTCGAGCGAGGGCTGGTCGTTGGTGTAGGAGTGGATCGTGGTCATGAAGCCGCGCTCGATCCCGACGAGGTCGTTGAGGACCTTCGCCACCGGCACGAGGCAGTTGGTGGTGCACGAGGCGTTCGAGATCACGTGGTGATCGGCCGTCAGCTTGTCGTGGTTGACGCCGTAGACCACCGTCAGGTCGGCGCCGTCGGCGGGCGCCGAGACGATGACGCGCTTGGCGCCGGCATCCAGGTGGGCCTTAGCCTTGTCCTTCGAGGTGAAGATGCCGGTGCACTCGAGCGCGATGTCGACGCCGAGCTCGCGGTGCGGCAGCTCGGCCGGGTTGCGCACGGCGGTGACGCGGATGCGATTGCCGTCGACGATGATGGACTCGCCGTCGACCACCACCTTGGCGTTGAACCGGCCGTGGATCGAGTCGAAGCGCAGCAGGTGCGCGTTGGTCTCGACCGGCCCGAGGTCGTTGATCGCCACGACCTCGATGTCCTTGCGGCCGGCCTCGTGGATCGCGCGCAGAACGTTGCGGCCGATGCGCCCGAACCCGTTGATGGCAACCTTCACCGTCACGGCGTGACTCCTTCGCGAGATGAGGCGCCGACCTGCGGGCGCCGTTCGATGGTACCGGAACGGCGCGTCGGCCGTCCGGTGCTGCGGTCGGCTCTATGAACCGCCGAATTGAACCAGGGATGAACCGACGCGAGGCCCGGGCACAGGTCGCCGGGGACCATCCGTGAGACGGACGATGCGGGCGAGGGCCTCTTGACTGGCACGGGTCGGGTATCCGGACAAAGCGCGCGCGAGAACCGGCCAGGCGCGTGCGGCGGGTCTCTAACATGGTGCCCCGGGCTGTCAAAGCGAAGGACGGGGACCGCCTGTGCGAAGTCCTGACAATTCGGGCGGCCTGACCGGACTGGATTTGGCTGGGCGTCGGCGGCGGATTCGGCTGGAAATCCATCGCGGCATGGGGGAAACCTGCCGGCAGACATGAGCGATGCCGCAAGCCCCCCGACCGACCCGACCGGCGACCCGACCGGCGACGCCCTGCGCAGGCTCGACGCGGCGCTGCTGCAACTCGAGGCTGCGGTCGCCCGCCGGCTCGAGGCCGAGGCCAACCCCGACGACGTCGCGGCGGAGCGCGCGATCATGGCCGAGGACCGGGCCCGCCTC
>NZ_VRUV01000648.1:0-2217 GCF_008039455.1 Methylobacterium sp. WL116 | reverse complement strand
GCCCCAGGGCGAGCGCCGGCCCGTGCGCATCCGCGATCGCGAAGCAGGCGGCGACGAGCGCGGCGCCCATGGTCTGGCCGAGGAGACGGGAGGTGGCGACGATGCCGCTTGCCCCGCCCGATCGCGCCGGCGGCGCGCTCGTCATGATGGCACGCAGGTTCGGCGCCTGGAAGAAGCCGAAGCCCGCGCCGCAGATCGCCATGCGCCAGCCGATGTCGAGGACGGTCGGGCTCGCCGGCAGGGCGGCGAGCAGCCCCATGCCGACGGCGAGTCCGGCGAGCCCGATCCCGCCGAGCAGGCCCGGCGGGTAGCGGTCCGAGAGGCGCCCGGCCAGGGGAGCCATCAGCGCGACCACGACGGGCCACGGCGTCATCAGGAAGCCGGTCTCGACCTGCGTGCGCCCGAGCGTGTGCTGGAACAGGAAGGGCAGCGAGACGAAGGCGAGCCCCTGCGCCGCGAACGAGCACACCGAGGTCGTGGCGGAGAGGGCGAACAGCGGGCGCCGGAGGAGGTCGGCGGCCAGCATCGGCGCAGGATGCCCTGCCTGCCGCCGCAGCAGCAGCAGGAAGCAGGCGACCGAGCCGGCGGCCTCCGCCAGGATGCGCCAGAGCGGCCCCTCGTGCGCGGCCTCGCCGAGGCCGAGCACGAGCAGGGCGAAGGCGGACGCGTTGAGCAGCGAGCCGACCCCATCGAAGCGGTGGCCGGAGCGGCCGGTCTCCGGCAGCGCGGTCCAGGCCAGCAGCAGGGCGGCGAGCCCGATCGGCACGTTGACGGCGAAGAGCCACGGCCACGGCGCCGCGACGAGGATCAGCGAGGCGACGGTCGGGCCGACCGCGAAGCCGACGCCGACCACGAAGGCGTTGAGGCCGACGCCGCGCCCGAGCTGGTGGGCCGGATAGATGAAGCGGATGATGGCGATGTTGACCGCCATCAGGGCGCTCGCGCCGACGCCCTGGAGCACGCGGGCCGCGACGAGCGTCGGCAGCGACCAGGCCAGCGCGCAGACGAGCGAGGCGCCGGTGAACAGGATCAGCCCGCCGACGTAGATCCGCTGCTGGCCGACGATCTCGCCCAGCGCCGCGATCGGCAGCAGCGTCGCCACCACCGCGAGCTGGTACGCGTTGACGATCCACACCGAGGCGCCGGGATCGACCCCGAGATCGGCGGCGATGGTCGGCAGCGCGGTGTTGGCGATGGCGGTGTCGAGCGTCGCCAGCGCGACGCCGGTGAGCACCGCCACCATCGCCCGCCTGCGCTGGGCCGGAGGCAGGCCGTGATGGGTCGGCGTGCTCGACGGTGCGGGCGGAGGGGACATCGTGGGCTGGGGCTCGCGGCGGCAACGCGTGCTGCATGCGGCCATGGCGGGGATGCTGGCAAGTGCGCCGGCAAGCGCAACCACACGGTGTTGCTACGCTCCGGGTGCATATCTCAATCGGGCCGACCGCGCCGTCGGTGAACCGGCGGCCGCCATCGACCCTACGCGGCTCTCCGGCCAGGCTTGGCGAGATCGCCTCCGCCCGGCCGTCGTGCCGGCCGACCGCGTCGTCGGAGGCTCAGCAGCTCAACCGCCGGCCTTCGCGCCGGCCGAACACCCGGTAATGCGCCGCGCCCGAATCCACCTGCCCGCGGCTCACCGCGCGGCGAACGTCGGGGTTGCAGCGAAGGTACTCGGCCTCGTCGAACCCGAAGCGGCCGCCGCCGCGGCCGCGGTCGTCGTAACCCCGGTCGCGATCGCGGTAGCGGTCGTCACGGCCGCCATACCCGGATTCGCGCTCGCCGTAGCCGTAGTCCCGGCCGCCGTAGGGCTGGGACAAGGCCGGCGCGACCGATCCGGCGATCGTCAGGCCCACCACCATCACCGTGCAAAGCGTCTTCATCGATCCACTCCCGTCGCTGGCACTTGCAACGGCGTGCGAAGGCTTTGGTTCACATCGGCTCGGAGCACGCTGCGCCTGGGACTTCGCGACCCGCGGCATGTTGCATCGCCTGCCGAACGTCGAGGACCGACCGGTCCGATGTCGCGTTGCCCCCGCATCACCCCTTCGGATCGCGAGGAAGATCGACATGGCACAACCTACCTTTCCCGACAGGCCGGGCCACGGCGCCAACAGCGTCGAGCATCGCATCGGCCAGGACGTGGACGGCGTCGACCAGCTCAGCAGCGTCGTCCTGATGGGCCTCGCGATCGGCGGCGCGGCGCTGGCGCTGATCCTGGTG
>NZ_VRUV01000647.1:0-2219 GCF_008039455.1 Methylobacterium sp. WL116 | reverse complement strand
CCCCTGCGCGACGGCCTGATCGTGCTGCCGACCGGCGCGGGCAAGGCGCTGGTGATCGCGGCGCTCGCGCGGGAGACGCTGCAGGCGGATCCCCTCGCCCGCATCGTCGTCGTCACCCACAGCCGGGAGCTGATCGCCCAGAACTTCTCCGAGCTCACCGGCTACTGGCCGGAGGCGCCGGCCGGGATCTTCTCCGCCGGGCTCGGGCGGCGGGAGGCGGGGGCGCAGGTGCTGGTCTGCGGCATCCAATCCGTCGCCGACCGGCTCGACGCGATCGGCCCGCGCGATCTGGTCATCGTGGACGAGGCGCACCTGATCCCGCGCTCGGCCGAGACCCGCTACGGCCGCTTCCTCGCCGGCCTGCGGGCGCTGCGGCCGGAGCTTCGCGTCGTCGGCTTCACCGCGACGCCCTATCGGCTCGACAGCGGACGCCTCGACGAAGGCGCGGGCCGGATCTTCGAGGGCATCGTCTACGAGGTCGATGCCGGCGACCTGATCGGGCAGGGCTATCTCTGCCCGCTCCTGTCCAAGGCGACGCTGACCGCCCTCGACGTCGCCGGCGTGGGCAAGCGCGGCGGCGACTACATCCCGAGCCAGCTCGAAGCGGCGGTCAACCGCGACTGGATCACCCGCGCCGCGGTCGAGGAGATGGTCGGCTACGGCCGCGAGCGCCGGGCCTGGCTCGCCTTCTGTGCCGGGCTCAGCCACGCGGACGCGGTGCGCGACGCGATCCGCGCGGAGGGCCATTCCTGCGAGACGATCTCCGGCGAGACCCCGCGGCGCGAGCGCGACCGGATCGTGGCGGCCTTCCGCGCCGGGCGGATCCGCTGCCTGACCTCCGTCGGCGTGCTCGCCACCGGCTTCAACGTGCCGGAGGTCGACCTCATCGCCCTGCTCCGGCCGACCCAGAGCACCGGGCTCTACGTGCAGCAGGTCGGGCGCGCGCTCCGCAACGCGCCCGGCAAGCGCGACGCGCTGATCCTCGACTATGCCGGCCTGGTGCGGATGCACGGCCCGGTGGACGTGGTCACCGCCCGCACCGCCGCCGCGGTGAAGGGCAGGGAAGGGCTGGCGCGGGCCAAGCCCTGCCCCGGCTGCGGCGCGCTGATCGCGCTCAACGCCTCGACCTGCGAGCCTTGCTGGATCGAACCGGAGGACGACGCGGCGTCCGCCAAGCACGAGGCCGCGGCCGACGACGAATTGCCGATCCTGTCCGAGCGCGCGGACGGCTGGCGGCCGGTCTCGGATTGGCGCTTCGAGCGCGGGGCGGACGGCCTCGACATCGTGCTGCGCTGCTCCGACGGCGCCCATCGCATCCGGCTCGCTCTGGAGCGGACGGGCTTTGCCCGCGACAAGGCGGTGCAGTGGTGGCGCGGGCTCGGCGGCGGCCGCGCGGCGCCGATGGATGCCGCCGAAGCCCTGGACCGCCGCGACGAGCTGGTGTGTCCGGCGGCGATCCGCATCCGCCCGAGCGGCCGGGCCTCGGAGGAGGTGGCCTGCCGCTTCCCCGACGGACGCATCGTCTCCGATGTCCGCCGCCTGGCCGATGCGCTGGCCGCCTGATGCGAGGGCGTTCGTGACCCGGGGCAAGCGTAGAGGGCAGGGGGCTCGGAGCGCCCTCGCCCGGGACGACGCGAGCCTGGATCCGCTGGGCCCGGATCGCCGAGGCCGTGAAGGCGATCCTGCCGGATGCTGGCATGCCAGCTGGTTCGGGACCGGCCGAAGCCCCCTCGCCCCGGGGACATCAGCCTTTCATGTTCCATAATATACCTTATGCGAATAACGGATGTGCCCTTTAGGGGCGTGTTTCCGCAGGCGATCCCGGGCGGTCGGCGGCCGGAATCGAGTGCGGTCAGCGCACCGTGACGCGCACGTCGGACTCGTAGCCGGTGCCGTCGGCGTTGATGACGAAGATGCGGAAGGTGTCGAGCCCCTCGAACCCCTCCTCCGAGGTGTAGGTCAGCTTCAAGCCCGGCACCTTGCGGGCGTTGCAGGCTGCCAGCGCCGATCCCACGCCGTAACGGGGAAACGAATCCGTCTGCGCCAGCTCGATCGAGCCGTGCCGGGGCTGCTCCAGGGTACGGATCACCACCGGGCCCTGCGAGGAGCAGTCCGGGAACAGCGAGGCGAAGAACGCGATGGTGCGGGCCTCGCCCTTCGGCACCACCCGCATCAGCGGGAACGCGGCCGGCGGCGGAGGCGTGGGCGGCGCGGGCGGC
>NZ_VRUV01000646.1:0-2223 GCF_008039455.1 Methylobacterium sp. WL116 | reverse complement strand
GCGGCGCCGCGCGCTGCGGCGATCGTGCCGGCTGTGCCGGGTCGCGATACGCCGGCGGGAAGCCGCTTCGTCGGCGGCGTCGGCCGTGATCGGGACCGCACGCAACGTGGCCGTCGGCATCCTCGCCGACGCCGATCCGGAGGCGCCGCGGCCGGTCCGGAACCGGTCAGGCGCCGGAGGTCGCCGCGCCGCCGTCCCGCATCGCCTCGGCGACGCTCTCGAAGGCGGCCACCACCGCCTGCGCATTCGCCTGGCGGATGGCGTCGAGGTCGGGGCCGCCGGCGCCGGGGATCTCGATGTCCGACATCTCGGCGCTGAGGCTGCGCCCGAGCGCGCGCACCCGGTCCGGCGGCAGGCCGCTCTGCTCGAACACCAGCACCGCGACCGTCTGGACGAGCACCCGCAGGGCGGAGGCTTCCGCGAGCCGCTCGACTGCTTCCTGATTGATCGCCATCGCCACCCCGCCGCCCGGCTCCGCCCCCGGAGGCCGGCTCATCGTCGTCGCCCCGCCATGCCCGAGGCCGCGTCCGGATGGCAACCGCTAATGCGCGTCGTCGGTATCCAGCGTCAGTCCGGTTGCATGCGGTGGGCTTCCGTCGGCGAGGCTCAGGCGGCCTTCGGAAGCCAGTCGCAGAAGGCGCGCACGGCCGGGTCCTCGGCGCGGGCCTCCGGGACGTAGGCGTGGTAGCTGCGCGCCGGCAGCGCCGGGCCGTCGAAGGGCAGCGTCAGCCGGCCGGCCGCCACGTCGTCGGCGATCAACCGCTCCGGCCCCATCGCCACGCCCAGCCCGTCGAGGGCGGCTTGCAGCGTGAGGTAGAAGTGCTCCAGCGTCACCGAGCGCGCCGGGCCGAGGTCCGGCACGCCGGCGGCCTGCAGCCAGTGCGGCCACACCTCGGGCAGCGTCGCCGCGTGCAGCAGCGTGTGGCGCTCCAGGTCCGCCGGCGTGCGGAGCGGCAGGCGCTGCAGCAGCGCCGGGCTGCAGACGGGGATGCGCCGCTCGGTCAGGAAACGCTGCCGGACATAGCCGGGGCACGTGTCCGGCCCGCCGCGGATCGCAACGTCGAACGGCTCGACGATGTGGGCGAGCGGCACGTTCGAGGTGGTCAGCCGGACCTCGATCGCCGGGTTGCCGCGCTGGAAGGCCGAGAGGCGCGGGATCAGCCAGCGCAGCGTGAAGGTCGCGAGCGCGTTCACGTGCAGCACGCGCGCCTGCCCCCGCTCCATCTGCCGCGCGGTCGCGAGCGCGACGCGGTCGAGGGCGGCCCCGATCTCGGCGAGGTAGCCCCGCCCGGCTTCCGTCAGGACGACGCGACGGTTGTGGCGCTCGAACAGCGGCGTCCCGAGCCAGGCCTCGAGCGCCTGGACGTGTCGGCTCACGGCACCGTGCGTCACGCCGAGTTCCGCCGCGGCCAGCGTGAAGCTCTGGTGCCGGCCGGCGGCCTCGAACGCCTTGAGCGCATTAAGCGGCGGCAGTCGGCGATGCATGCGCGTCAGCTTTCCTCACACGCACGTCAACATAAGGCGTTTGTCAGCCGGCGGCGAGGACGGCATCCTGCCGGCCATGAACACGGCCAGCAACACGGACAGCCGCTCCGCGCGCCCACCGAACCTCGCCGCCCCATCCGAGCCGGCTCAGGTCGCGGAGGCGGGGCGCTCGCTCGCGGTGGTCGGCCTGAACCACGCGCTCCACGACGGCTACACCGACCTGATCTACGTGCTGCTGCCGGTGTGGCAGGCGGAGTTCGGCCTCGGCTACGTCGCGCTGGCCGTGCTGCGCTCGCTCTACGTCGGCGCGCTGGCCGGGCTGCAGATGCCGGCCACCGCCGTCGCCCGCCGGCTCGGCCTGCGCACCGTGCTGGTGCTCGGGACGCTGCTCGGCGCGGCCGGCTACGCTCTCGCCGGCGCGTCGGGCGGCCTCGTCACCCTGTGCCTCGCCCTCGCCCTCTCGGGGGCCGGCAGCAGCACGCAGCATCCGCTCGCCTCGGCGGTGATCGCCCGGGCGTATGGAAAGGCCGCGCGCGGGCCGCTCGGCACCTACAACTTCACCGGCGACCTCGGGAAGGCGGCGCTGCCGCCCCTCGTCGGCTTCCTCCTCATCCGCACCGAATGGCGCGCCGTGCTGTGGATCGTCGCCGGCCTCGGTGCCGCGGTCGCGATCGCCGTCGCCGTCCTGCTGCCGCGTGAGCCGGCGTCGCGCGAAGCCGAGCCGGGCGAGCCGCAGGC
>NZ_VRUV01000645.1:0-2229 GCF_008039455.1 Methylobacterium sp. WL116 | reverse complement strand
TCCGCACACCGTGTGCCCAAGTCGGGCGGGCCCGACTTGGGTGCGGGGGAGGGTGGGCCTCGCGTGAGCGAGGGTCGGGAGAGGGGAGCGACAGTGCCGGATACCGCGCTCCCCTCTCCCGACCCGCTCCGCGGCTCCCCCTCCCCCGCAGAGGGGGGAGGGGGAGCCGCCGGCCCGAACCCGCACCGGCGCCGGTCCTCGCAATGATCGGTGTCGGAGCAGACGAACATCCGCCCGCCGGCATCGTCGAGGACGACCTCGTCGAGGTAGGCGTCGTCCGCCCCGCACAGGGCGCAGGGGCGGTCGAAGCGTTGGATTTGGAAGGGATGGTCCTCGAAGTAGAGGCTGCGCACCCGCGTGTAGGGCGGCACCGCGTAGATGCGCTTCTCGCGGCCGGCGCCGAAGAGCTGCAGGGCGGGGCAGTCGTCCATCTTCGGGTTGTCGAACTTCGGCGTCGGCGACGGGTCCATGACGTAGCGGCCCGCGACCTCGACGGGGTAGGCGTAGGTGGTGGCGATGTGGCCGTGGCGGGCGATGTCCTCGTAGAGCTTGACGTGCATCGGCCCGTACTCGGCGAGCGCGTGGAGCTGGCGCGTCTCGGTCTCGCGCGGCTCGAGGAAGCGCAGGGGCTCCGGGATCGGCACCTGGTAGACCAAGACCTGGCCCTCCCTCAGCGGCGCCTCCGGGATACGGTGGCGGGTCTGGATCACCGTGGCCTCCACCGTCCGCGTGGTGGTGGCGATGCCGGCGGTGGCCGAGAAGAAGCGCCGGATCGAGACCGCGTTCGTGGTGTCGTCGGCGCCCTGGTCGATCACCTTGAGCACGTCGGACGCCCCCAGGATCGCGGCGGTGACCTGGACCCCGCCGGTGCCCCAGCCGTAGGGCATCGGCATCTCGCGGGCGGCGAAGGGCACCTGGTAGCCGGGGATCGCGATCGCCTTGAGGATCGCCCGGCGGATCATCCGCTTGGTGCCCTCGTCGAGGTAGGCGAAGTTGTAGCCGGTCTCCGGCCGCGCGGCGGGCGTGCTCATTCGGCGGCCTCCCGAAGCGCTTCGTCCGGCCCGGACTCTCCCGTCCGCGCGGCGTGCTCGGCGCGCAGGCGGCGCAGCAGCTCCAGCTCGGCCTGGAAGTCGACGTAGTGCGGCAGCTTGAGGTGCTCGACGAAGCCCGTCGCCTGCAGGCTGTCGCAATGGGCGAGCACGAATTCCTGGTCCTGCGCCGGGGCGACCAGCGCCTCGCCGAGCTCGGCCGCGCGCAGCGACCGGTCGACCAGGGCCATCGCCATCGCCTTGCGCTCGCCCTGGCCGAAGACGAGCCCGTAGCCGCGGGTGAACCGGGGCGGGACGTCGCCGCCGCCGTGGAACTGGGCGAGCATCTGGCACTCGGTCATCGCCACGGCGCCGAGCTGCACCGGGAAGCCGAGCTCCTCGGGGACGAGCTCCAGCGCCACGGTGCCGAAGCGGACCTCGCCGACGAAGGGATGGGTGCGGCCGTAGCCGCGCTGCGTCGAGTAGGCCAGCGCCAGCACGAAGCCCTCGTCGCCCCGCGCCAGCGTCTGCAGCCGGACCGCACGGTCGGCCGGGTAGTCGACCGGCTCGCGGGTCAGGTCGCCGACGGGGGCGCCCTCGTCCCGGGGCGACGGCTCGATCAGGCCGGCCTCGCCGAGGAAGTCGGTCACGCGCGGGCAGGCGGCCGCGTCCGGGCCGGGCTCGGCCTCCGCGCCGGGCTCGGGCACCATGCCCTCGGCGAGCGAGAAATTGATCAGGCGATGGGTGTAGTCGAAGGTCGGGCCGAGCACCTGCCCGCCGGGCAGGTCCTTGAAGGTCGCCGAGACCCGGCGCGCCACCGCCATCGCCGCGGTCTCCACCGGCAGGGTGGCACCGAAGCGCGGCAGGGTGGTGCGGTAGGCGCGGACCAGGAACACCGCCTCGACGACGTCGCCGCGGGCCTGCTTGAGGGCGAGCGCGGCCAGATCCGGATCGTGGAGCGAGCCCTCGGTCATCACCCGGTCGACCAGCAGCCGCATCTGCTCGCGGATCTGCGCCACGGTGAGGTCGGGCACCGACGGGTCGCCCCGGCGCGTCTCGGCGAGCAGCCGGTGGGCGTTGTCGATCGCGGCCTCGCCGCCCTTCACCGCCACGTACATCGGTCTACGCCTCCGAAGGGACGGGCGAAGGGGCGGCCGAAGGGACGGGCCGCGACGAGCGCGGCAGCCCGGCGACGACGCCC
>NZ_VRUV01000644.1:0-2232 GCF_008039455.1 Methylobacterium sp. WL116 | reverse complement strand
CGCCCGGCTGGTAGGCGCCGCGCTGCTGCGTCGCGCCGCGCGGCGAGAGCCCGCGCAACCGCTCCTCAATCTCGTCGCGGTAGTAGCCCCGCACCGTCTCGTCGCGGATGCCGGCGACGAGGCCGCGCAGCGTCTTGGCCAGGCCCGCCCGGCGCTCGGGCGTGTCGGTCGAGCCGGTCTCGACGGCGCGGCTCCACAGCATCTCGACCAGGGGCTTGGCCGCCTCGACCACCTTGTCGATCGCGTCCGAGCCGCCCGAGCGCAGCAGGTCGTCCGGGTCCTGGCCCTCCGGCAGCATCGCGAATCGCAGCGACCGGCCCGGCTCCAGCATCGGCAGCGCCACGTCGAGGGCGCGGAAGGCGGCGCGCTGCCCAGCGCCGTCGCCGTCGAAGCACAGCACGGGCTCGTCGGCATGCCGCCACAGCAACGCCAATTGCTCCTCCGTCAGCGCGGTGCCGAGCGGAGCGACGGTGTTGGCATGGCCCGCCATCGTCATCGCGATGACGTCGACGTAGCCCTCGACAGCGATGATCGTGCCGCGATCGTGGGCGGCCTTCCGCGCCCGGTTCAGGTTGTACAGCACCTGCCCCTTGTGGAAGAGCGGCGTCTCGGGCGAGTTCAGGTACTTCGCCTTGGCGTCCGCCTGCATCGCCCGGCCGCCGAAGGCGATCACCCGGCCGCGCACGTCGGCGATCGGGAAGATGATGCGGTCGCGGAACCGGTCGTAGGGAACGGCGATGTCGTCGCCGGTCACCAGCAGGCCGAGCTCGCCCATCAGCGCCTTGTCGACGTCCTTACCCGCCAAGTGGTCGCGCAGGCCGTAGCGGTCTGCCGGAGCGTAGCCGAGGCGGAAGCTCCTGCGGATCTCGGGGCCGAGCTCGCGCCGGTCGAGGTAGGCGCGGGCGGCCGCCCCCGCGGGCGAGGCCAGCCGCTCCTCGAACCACGCGGTGGCCAGCTCCATCACCTCGATCGCGCCGCGGCGCTTGGTCTCCATCTCGCGGGTGTCGGCGGTGGGAGCCGGCAACGTCACGCCGGCGTCGGCGGCGAGCCGCTCGACGGCTTCCGGGAAGCTCAGCCCTTCGGTCTCGATCAGGAAGCTGAAGATGTCGCCGTGCTTGCCGGACGAGAAGCAGTGGTAGAACTGCTTCTGGTCGTTGACATAGAAGGACGGCGTCTTCTCGGCGTTGAACGGCGACAGCCCACGCCACTCGCGCCCGGCCTTCTTCAGCTTGACCCGCCGGCCGACTACGTCGGAGGCGGGAAGCCGGTTGCGGATCTCTTCGAGGATGTGGGGCGGGTAGCGCACGGAGATGCGGGACTCGAATGTCGTTGGCCGCCGAGTATAGCGCTTTCGGTCCTAACGAGTCCTCCGGGTCGAATCGCCCGATCCAGGCGGCCGGCCGACGCGCCGGATCGACCCTTCGATCGTAACGACTCGCCGCGTCGACGCGGGGCTGCGTGCCAACGCGGAAGCGCGCAGAAAGGACCTCCGTGCCTGAGGTGCCCTCACGCCTTGGCGTTCAGCGACGCCTTTACCAGCCCGCTCGCCTTCGCGAAGTCCATGCGGCCGGCATAGGCGCCCTTCAGCACGGCGATCACCTTGCCCATGTCCTTCGGGCCGGCGGCGCCCGCCTCGGCGATCGCGGCGTCGACGGCGGCCTTGGTCTCGGCCTCGTCCATCTGCCGGGGCAGGTAGCCCTCGATGATCGCGATCTCGGCGCGCTCGTTCTCGGCGAGCTCCGGCCGGCCGCCCTGCTCGTAGACGGAGGCCGATTCGGCGCGCTGCTTGATCATCTTCTGCAGCAGCGCCAGGATCTCGTCGTCGGTCGCCGGCTCCTTGCCGAGCCCGCGCGCCTCGATGTCCTTGTCCTTCAGCGCCGCCTGAATCATGCGGATCGTGGCGAGCTTGGCCTTCTCGCCGGCCTTCATGGCCTCCTTCATCTCGGTGGTGAGGCGGGCGCGCAGCATCGATGTTGTCCTTGTTGTGCAGAAACGGGTGGCTGGCCTGCGGTTTGCAGCGATTGAGCCGCCTTTGACGCGGCCCCACATTGACCCCATCGCCGCGGGCTCGATAAGACCGCGGCACACGATCATCAGCCGCCCGCTCGCGCCGTCTCGACGGCGCCGGTCGAGGCCGGACATAAGCGAGATCACGCCGATGCTGCAAGACAGCGCTTCCGCGCCGAAAGACGGCGCCGCCGCTCAGGCGCGCCCCGCCCCCGCCCCCTGGGC
>NZ_VRUV01000643.1:0-2237 GCF_008039455.1 Methylobacterium sp. WL116 | reverse complement strand
GGCCCCGGGCGAGTGACGCCGCGCGCGTGACGGCGCGGCGATGCCCTACGAGCTCTATTACTGGCCGATGCTGCAGGGCCGCGGCGAGTTCGTGCGCCTCGCCCTGGAAGAGGCCGGCGCGGCCTACGTCGACGTCGCCCGCGAGGCGGAGACCGACGGTCTCGGCCTGCCGGCGCTGACGCGGATCCTGGAGGATCTCGACGAGCCGCGCCCGGCCTTCGCACCGCCCTTCCTGCGCGACGGCGACGTGGTCGTCGGGCAGACGGCGGCGATCCTGCTCTATCTCGGCCCGCGGCTCGGGTTGGTCGGAGCGGCCGAGGGCGAGCGGATCTGGACGCACCAGATCCAGCTCACCATCGCCGACATGGTGGCCGAGGCGCACGACACCCACCACCCGATCGCGGCCGGCCTCGCCTACGAGGACCAGACGACCGAAGCCGCGCGCCGCGCCGCGCATTTCCGCGCCGACCGCATCCCCGAGTTCTTGGCGTGGTTCGAGCACGTGCTCACCCGCAACGACGGCACCCACCTCGTCGGCGATCGCCTGAGCTACGCCGACCTGTCGCTGTTCCAGCTGATCGACGGGCTGCGCTACGCCTTCCCGAAAGCGATGGCGGCGCGGCTCCCCGACCATCCGCGCGTGGCCGCGCTGCACGCGACGGTCGCGGTGCGCCCGCGGATCGCGGCCTACCTCGCGAGCCCGCGCCGGATCCCGTTCAACGAGCAGGGCATCTTCCGCCGCTACGCCGCGCTCGACGGATGACGCCGGGGCGGCGGCCCTGAGCGATCTTGGGGCGCCGACGCGAGGACTGCGATCAGCTGGACGCGGTCGACCGCCCCGCCGTCACCGTGAGACGCAGGCCGGCTTCCTTCTGAACGGTGCCAAGGATCGAGAACAAGTTGCTGGCCGTCGGGTTTCCAGCGGCGCTGAGCATCCGCATCAAGCTCTTCGTCGAGGAGCCGGTTTCGGTGGCAAGGCGCTCGAACCCGATGGTCGCGTGGATGTAGTCGCGCAACACCGTCTTGCCGACGTCGATCTCGCCGGCAAGGAAGCTCTCGACCGCCTCCGTCAGCAGGGCCTCCCGAAAGGCCGGATCGCGCGCGGCACGCGCCTTCACGGTGTCCTTGAAACTGCGCGTAAGCGGCATCAGCGTCCTTGCTCCTTGCGTTGCTTGTAGGCGACCCAATTCTCGATCGCCCGATCGATGTCGGCTTGCTGACGGCGCTTCGTGCCGCCGCAGAGCAGAATGATCAATGTTTCGCCGTCTCTGCCGAAATACAATCGGTAGCCCGGACCGAAATCGAGCCGGTATTCCTGCACCCCCGAGCCGACGGATTTGACATGGGAGAGATTGCCCTTCTCGATCCGTGCCAGCGCGATCGTCACCTTGGCCGCAGCGAACGGATCGAGCCTGCCGAACCAGTCGGCGAACGGCGATCGATGGGAATCGTCGATGAATTCGAGGATCTTCACTCAGGATAGTACCATATAGGGCACCATACAAGGCGACATCGTTCCGCTCGTCAGCGTTGCCCGTCTCACGAGGCCGCCTTCTCCCCCCGCCCGCGATACGACAGCGCTTCGGCGAGGTGGAGGCGGCGAACCGTCGGCTCGCCGTCGAGGTCGGCGAGCGTGCGGGCGACGCGCAGCGTCCGGTGGAAGCCGCGGGCGGTCAGCCGCATGCTCTCGGCGGCGGTGCGGATCAGCGCGGCGCCGTCGGCATCCGGGGCGGCAACCCGCTCGATCAGGCTGGCCGGGGAGCTGAAGGAGGGGCGGCTGTCGGATCGGCGCCCGTTCCGGCAGCCGCACCATTCGGCCTCGATGGCGGCGCTCGTCGGCGGCGGGATCAACGCGCGGCCGGGCGAGGCCTCCCTGGCCCATGGCGGCGTGCTGTTCCTCGACGAGCTTCCCGAGTTCACGCCGCAGGTCCTCGATTCGCTGCGCCAGCCGATGGAGACCGGCGAGATCATGATCGCGCGCGCCAACCACCGCATCACCTACCCGGCCCGCTTCCAGCTGGTCGCCGCGATGAACCCGTGCCGGTGCAGGCAGGCGCTGGAGCCGGGCTATGCCTGCCGACGTGGCCCGAACGAACGTTGCATGGCGCAGTACGGCGCCCGCATCTCCGGGCCGTTGCTCGACCGGATCGACATGCGCATCGAGGTCGCGGCGGTGACCGCCGCCGACCTGATCCTGCCGCCGCCGGCCGAGGGCTCGCGCGAGGCCGCCTCGCGGG
>NZ_VRUV01000642.1:0-2242 GCF_008039455.1 Methylobacterium sp. WL116 | reverse complement strand
GGCGGACCCCGTCCTGCATCGTGCTGACGGCGTCGACGATGCGGCGGGCGTCGAAGGCGTGAGCGACCCGGCGCAGGCCCATCGCCACCACCGCGAGGCCGGAGAGCACCGCCCCGGCCGAGGCGACGGTCGCGCCCGCGATCACCATGGAGAGCCCGCTCTCCAGGCGGACGAAGGGGAACCCCTGGATCACGGCGACGACGCCGCCGATCACCATCGCGGCACTGAGCGCGAACAGCGCAATGATCATGGAACTCTCGAAGTCGGGGCCGGATACGCCAGGATCGTAGTAAGACCTTGCCGGCGTTTTGCAAAACGCCGGCGACCCGGAGTCGGCCCCGCGGCGTGGCGGTTTCCACGGGCTTCGTGCCGGTTCCGGCGTTGCCGCGGCGGGGGCACCGACTTACCTTCCGGTCGTTACCCCGTCGAGCGCGGCGCGCGGCGCGATTCCGCACGCCCGTCCAGAAGACCTCGACAAGACGGAGAATCTGATGACCTTCACCCTGCCGGAACTGCCCTACGCCTACGACGCGCTGGCCCCGTACATGTCGAAGGAAACCCTCGAGTTCCACCACGACAAGCACCACAAGGCCTACGTCGACACCGGCAACAAGCTGCTCGAGGGCACCGGTCTCGAGGGCAAGAGCGTCGAGGAGATCGTCACGGCGAGCTACGGCAACAACCAGCCGCTGTTCAACAATGCCGGCCAGCACTTCAACCACCTGCACTTCTGGCAGTGGATGAAGCCCAACGGCGGCGGCGCGATCCCGGGCAGCCTCGCCAAGAAGATCGACGAGGATCTCGGCGGCGCGGAGAAGTTCAAGGCGGACTTCATCCAGGCGGGCATCGGCCAGTTCGGCTCGGGCTGGGCCTGGCTCGCGGTCAAGGACGGCAAGCTCGCCATCATGAAGACCCCGAACGGCGAGAACCCGCTGGTGCACGGCGCCAAGCCGATCCTCGGCGTCGACGTGTGGGAGCACTCCTACTACATCGACTACCGCAACCGCCGCCCCGACTACCTCAAGGCGTTCCTGGAGAACCTCGTGAACTGGGAACACGTCGAGACGCTGTACGGCGAAGCCACCGCCTGAGGCGGCGTAGCGGAGGTCGCCGCTTGGCGGGCCGGGCGTCGCACCTCGCGGCGCCACGTCCCGGATCGGCGACGGCCTTCACCCATCTCTTGGACGATCACGCCACCGCCTCTTCCCTCCCCCCGACGGATCTCGGGCTTGCCCGAGATCCGCAACCCCGTGTGCCCAAGTCGGGCAGGCCCGACTTGGGTGCGGGGGGAGGGAAGCCACCCCTGACAGGCGTCGTCCCGCCCCGAGGCGTCCAGCACCGGCCGTTTTCGTCGCGTTCGATCGCACGGCCGGTGCAGGTCGACCAACGGGTCGCGTCCAAGCTTGGCGACGGCGGCGTCCATCCGCCTACGACGCACATTGTCCCGCCGGTCGGGAGCGCCCGTTTCCCGGCGCAGGTCTCCGAGGGGGAAATCGATGCCCGGCGACCTCGCAGGTCTTCTCGACGGCTCGGCCAACTGGATCGCCGACCGAACCGGAACCAGGCTGGCCCTTCCCCTTCTCGGCGCCCTGGCCGGTTTTGCGGCCGCGGCTCTGCGACTGTACTTCTCGCATCGGCGGAGGCGGATCGAACTCGAGCCCGATCTCAGGAAGCTCGAGGCCAAGCGTTGGAATGAGCACATCAAGCTCTATGGCAGCCTCTCGAACACGCTGGGGATCGCTATCGTAGGTGCCGCCTTCATCGTACCCTACGTCAAGGATCACAACTGGCCGCAGGGCGAAGCCATCTGGTGGATGCTCCTCGGCGCCGCGCTGCCCGCCTCCGGGCAGTTCGTCATTCGGTTCATCCAGAGCGAGAGTTGAGCGATGCCCGACACGAATCTCCTCCTTCTGCTGGTCGGCGTCGTCATCGGCGGGGCCGTGGGTTTCTTCGCTCTCGGCAGCCGGGCGTTCCGCCCGCGCGGCGCGGAACAGGGCTCGGCCAGCAAACCCGTCTCTGCGCATCGCTGATCCGCCCCCCGGCTCAGACGGGCAACAGCCTTCATCCATCCAGGCGACGGTGAATCCACCCCAACTTCCCTCCCCCCTCTGCGGGGAAGGGTGAGCCTCGCGTCAGCGAGGGTCGGGTGAGGGGAGCGCCATATCCGGACAGCGCGCTCCCCTCTCCCGACCCGCTTCGCGGGCCACCCTCCCCCGCACCCAAGTCGGGCCTGCCCGACTTG
>NZ_VRUV01000641.1:0-2251 GCF_008039455.1 Methylobacterium sp. WL116 | reverse complement strand
GAGCACGACCGCGTTGGTGATCACCGTGTCCACCGCGCCGTCGGCGTTGGTGACCTGGCTCTGCCCCATCCCGTCGCGGATCACCGGCGCTGATGTCGCACGCGCGCCGTCCGGCGCTCGCCGGGCCGCGTGCTTAAGCGATCCTTCACCGCTCCGGCGTCAGTCGAAGAAACGCCTGCAGGTTGGATGCGACGTGCCTGACCCCTTGAACGACCGGCCCCGTTCGGTTCCGAGCCCGTCGGACCTCGACCGCCTGATCCGGCGGGATCAGCTCGCGGCCCTGCGCCTGAGCATGTCGACCGCCATCCCGATCAACATGGCCCTCGGCCTGGTCGGCATGATCGTGGCGATCCATGCCGGGCAGGGCGCCGTCGGCGCGACCTGGTTCGCGGCCTCGACGGCGGCCAACCTGCTGCGCCTCGCCCTGTGCCGCGTACCCTGCGCCGCGCTATCGCCGCGGACGGCGCTGTCGGCGGAGGCCGCCGCCCGCTCGGTCGACCGGCACCTGCGCCTGGTCTGGATGGCGGCCTGGCTGTCGGGCCTGGTCTGGGCGTTCCTTCCGGCGCTGTGCGCCGGCTGCACCGCGGCGCAGACGGTGTTCTACCTGACGTTGACATGCGGCACGACCGCCGGCGCGGTCACCTACGGCACCGCCTTCGCCCGCATGCCGATCGGCTTCTTCACCCCGCCGCTGCTCTCGTTTGCCGGATGCCTGCTCGTGGCCGGCGGCTTCGACCGGATCTGCCTCGCCGCGACGGTGCTGCTCTACCTCGCCGCGATGATCCGCGGCGCGTTCCTGTGCGAGGCGGGTTTTCGCGAGGCGAGCCGGCTGAAGAACGAGGCCAGCGCCCTCGCGCAGTCGCGCATGGAGGCCCATGCCAGCGCCAGCGCGCTCGCCCTCGAGATGGCGCGGCGGGCGACCCACGACGACCTCACCGGCCTCCTGAACCGCGCCGGCTTCCAGCAGGATGCCGACGCCGCCTTGCGCGGTGATGGAGCCTTGCGCGGTGAGGCGGCCTTGCGCGACGACGCGGCGGTCGAGCCCGTCGCGCATTGCCTGATGCTGCTCGACCTCGACGGCTTCAAATCCGTCAACGACGTCCACGGCCACACCATGGGCGACCGGGTCCTGGCCGAGGTGGCGCGAAGGATGGCCGCCGCCCTGCCGCCGGGCAGCCTCGCCGCCCGGCTCGGCGGCGACGAGTTCGCCGTGCTCTACGCGCCGGCGCCGGCGGGGATCGCGCAGGACGTGCTCGCCGCCCGCCTGATCGGCGTGGTCGCCGAGCCGTTCGAATCCCTCGACGCCGGCCGGCTCGGCATCAGCATCGGCATCCACCAGGGCGACGCCGGCAGCCTGACGCATCGCCTGAGCTGCGCCGACGAGGCGCTCTACGCGGCCAAGGGCGCCGGCCGGAACCGCGCCCGCCTGTTCGACGAATGCCTGCGCGACCGGATGGAGACGCGGCGCGACAGCGAGCGCGACCTGTCGCAGGCGCTCGCCGAGGGCGTGGTGACGGTGTGCTTCCAGCCGATCTTCGGGCGGGACGGGCGCACCCTGGTGAGCCTGGAGGCGCTGGTGCGCTGGAACCACCCGCGCCACGGCTGGATCCCGCCGGCCGACGTCGTGGCGGCGGCGGCGACGGCCGGCCTCACCGAGTCGCTGCTGCGCGCCATCCTCGAGCAGGCCTGCGCGATGGTGGCGACACTGTGCCGGCACGGGCTGGAGACGGTCCAGGTCGCGCTCAACGTCTCGCCCCGCGAGATGGCGCAGATCGCCGTCGACGAGATCGTGCTCGGCCGTCTGGCCGCCCTCGGCCTGCCGCCGCGGATGCTGGAGATCGAGATCACCGAGGAGACCGCCCTCGACATCGGCGCGGTGCAGGCCAAGCTCACGGCGCTGGCCGAGGCCGGCATCCGCGTGACGCTGGACGATTTCGGGATCGGCTACTCCTCCCTCGCCTCCCTGCGCCAGCTCCAGGCCCACCGCATCAAGATCGACCGCAGCTTCGTCACCGGGCTGACCGGCTCGGACGACAAGTGCGGGCTGGTCCAGGCCGTGCTCGCGCTCGGGCGCTGGCTCGACATCGAGGTGGTCGCCGAGGGCGTCGAGACCGCCGACGACCTCGCCACGCTGCAGGCGTTCGGCTGCTCCCTGTTCCAGGGCTACCATCTCGGCCGGCCGATGTCGGCCGAGGCCGTGGCGGACCTGCTGGCGTCGCAGGCGGGGGCGCGGATGGCCGCGGCCTGAAAC
>NZ_VRUV01000640.1:0-2255 GCF_008039455.1 Methylobacterium sp. WL116 | reverse complement strand
CCGCCGTGGCGCCCCGCGCGATGGCGCTCACGCAGGCGGCGAGCTGGCGGATCGGGCGGCCGATCGAGAGGGCCGAGAACACGGCCGAGCCGATCAGGACGAGGATGACGGTGCCGCCGATGGCGAGCCCGATCCGGTTGGCGGACTCGGCGGTCGCGACCGTGTTCCGCCGCGCCTCGTCCGCGAAGCGCTGGGCATTGGCGACCGATTCCGTTCCCGCCTCGTTCAACAGCGTGTTCACGCGCTGCTGCTCGGCGACGATCCGCGACAGCCTGTTCCCGTCGACGGACCGCGCGCCATTTTCGAAGCGGATGATGTCGGCCAGCGATGCCGCGAGGTCGGCGTAGGTGACGAGATTCGTCCGAAGGTCCTGAAGAACGCCCGGGATGAGCGCGATCCGGATCGGCTCGTCGAGCGCCGCTGCGCCGGTTGCCTTGCCGGTGCGGATGCGCTCGGCGACGCGGGCGACCTGCTCGGTGGTTTCCGCGGTGCGGATGTCGCCGACTGCCGCTTGAAGCTCCGCGTGCGAGAGGCGGGTCTGCTGGATGCCTGCAAGGATGATCTGCTCGCGTCCGGCCGCGGCGTTCGCGTCGATGATATGCTGGGCGCTGATCCACTGGTTCATGACGAGGGCCGTGGCGAGCAGGACTCCGATCACGCCCGAAGCACCAAGTTTCTTTCCGATCGTCCAACGCATGATGACAAATCCCCCGAATTCTTGAGAACATCAACAATCCGGACGACAGACCTGCGACGCGACATCGCGACGACCATCACGGACGTCTCGGAAGATAGAAGATTTTCATGGATGCATGATTGACCGCACGTCTCACAATGCGCGTTTCCGGCTTACGAACGACACCGTCCGAGAGCGCAAACCGCTCGGTTCGACTCCGAGCGATGAATAAAAGAGCGATATGCACTCTTTCGCCCCGGCTCGACGTTGCGTTCCGACGGAGCGTCTGGCCAAGTCGGGCGATGCCCGCCCGACGCCATGCATCCTCCTACCAGTTGCTCAACCTTCTCGAGGCGACCGGCCAGGTCGGCGTCTGGTCCCTCAACCTGCGGACCGGCGAAATGAGCGGCTCGCTGGGTCTCGCCCACATCACCGGCCTGCCTTCGGACGAGAGCCTCCTCGGCCTGCTCGACCGACTTCTCCACCCGGACGATCGCGAAGCCCTCGGCGAGCTGTTCGACATGCTCTACAGCGGCCGGGCGATCGACCGCACGGTCCGGCTTGTGCGTCCCGACCACACCGTGCGCTGGGTTTCGGTCAAGGCCCAGATCGTTCTCGACGACGCCCATCGGCCGATGCGTGCCGAGGGCATCGCCTTCGACGTGACCGGCCCGCACGAGGCGCGTCTGCTCGCCGAGCAGAGCACCGCACGCTATCGCGGCCTCGTTCATGCCATCGCGGCCGTGGTCTGGACGACGGCTCCGGATGGGAAGGCGCGGCCAAGCCCGACATGGCAGGTCCTGACCGGGCAGACGGGCCCGGAGATGCAGGGCGACGGTTGGCTCGCCGCGATCCACCCGGAGGATCGGGCACGGATCGAGTCGGCATGGCGAACGGCGATGGAGCACGGCACGCCTTACGAGGCGGATCACCGTGTTCTCCGCGCGGACGGGACGGTCCATTGGTACAGCAACCACACCATACCCCTCCACGATGCCGATGGTTCGGTGCGCGAGTGGATCGGGATCATGCAGAAGATGCCGCCCAGCGGTCGATTCTCGTCGCCTGAGATCACCGGGACGCTCGTGCGCGGAGCCCGCGCAATGCTGCGCTGGTCCGTCGTGGATCTGGCTCGGGCCGCCGGCGTCTCTGTCTCGAGCATCCGGCGCCTGGAGGAGGAGGTCGGGACGGTGCAGCCGCGAACCCGCTTGGCGATGCGTCGAGCCCTGGAAGGCGCCGGCATCGATTTCATCGGGACCCTCGACGGCATGACGGGGGTGATCTTGACCAGGGATCGGCGTGGCGCCTGATCGTTTGGATCTCGAGCCGACGCGCCGTCGGGGCCGGCGATCGATGATGCCGCGCCCTTGGCGGCCGGCATCGCCGGACGGTTCGACGTCATGCCCACTCGGATCGGACGTGTCTTGAGAGCGCCTTCAGGCGCGGTGGATGCCGGCTCGCGCGAAGCGCGGTCGACTATGCAACACGCGGGCGTCCCTCATAAAACGCCCGATCATCGGAGCCTCCTCCTGTGTCCAGAACGGCGCGACGGACATTTCGGGACGGCTGTCATGCCGGA
>NZ_VRUV01000063.1:0-14268 GCF_008039455.1 Methylobacterium sp. WL116 | reverse complement strand
CGCTGAAGCCGGTGCGGCGCTCGACCACCGTCACCGCATGGCCGGCGGCGTTCAGCGCCAGCGCCGCGGTCAGGCCGCCGATCCCGCCACCGACGATAGCGACGGTCAGCGGCGGCTGAGGGTCTCGGGGCATGACCCTATTCGGCCGCCGCCTTCTGATCGTGCCAGACGCATGCCGCCGGGTCGGCATGGCCGGCCTTCAGGTCGGCGCGGTGGCGATACAGCGTCGAGCAGTACTGGCAGATGATCTCGTTGTCGGCGCCCATGTCGAGGAACACGTGCGGATGATCGAACGGCGGCAATGCGCCGATGCACATGAACTCCCGCGAGCCGACATGGATGACCGCGACGCCGAGCTCGTTGTGGAAGTGCGGTACCGCCCTGTCAGCCATCGCGCCGTCCTGTGCCTTGGGACCCCTCGCACCGGGTCGCCCGAGCCCCGCTTATGCCGCCGTGCGTTCGTCCGGCGCAAGCCTGGGGGCGAACGCCGGTCACTTGGCGCCTCGGCGGCCACGCCGTACATAAGCCTTCGAAGACCGACCCGGCGCGGACAAGCCCCTCGATGACCCAGCAAGACCAAGCGACGCGGCGCGTGCCCCAGGCACCGATCCACGGGCCGGAGGGGTTCGCGGGCATGCGCCGTGCCGGACGCCTGACGGCGGAAGGCCTCGACGTGCTGATGGAGGCGACGCAGCCGGGCGTGACCACCGAGGCGCTCGACAAGCTCGCCTACGAGTTCGCGATGGATCACGGCGCCTACCCGGCCTCGCTGCTCTACCGCGGCTATCCGAAGTCGATCTGCACCTCGATCAACCACGTGGTCTGCCACGGCATCCCCAACGACAAGCCGCTGCGCGAGGGCGACATCGTCAACCTCGACATGTGCCTGATCCTCGACGGATGGCACGGCGATTCGAGCCGGATGGCCTTCGTCGGCGAGGTGCCGCGCAAGGCGGCGCGCCTGTGCGAGATCACCTACGAGGCGCTGATGCGGGGCGTCGCCGCGGTGAAGCCCGGCGGATCGACCAACGACATCGGCCGCGCGATCCAGGACTACGCCGAGGGCGAGCGCTGCTCGGTGGTGCGCGACTTCTGCGGCCACGGCCTCGGTCGGAGCTACCACGATGCGCCGACCATCCTGCACTACGTTGAGGCGAGCTACGACGTGCCGCTGCGGCCGGGGCAGTTCTTCACCATCGAGCCGATGATCAACCTCGGCCGGCCGGCGGTGAAGGTGCTCTCCGACGGCTGGACCGCGGTGACGCGCGACCGCTCGCTGTCGGCGCAGTTCGAGCACACGGTGGCCGTCACCGAGACCGGCGTCGAGATCTTCACGGTCTCGCCGAAGGGGCTGCACCAGCCCGGCAACCCAGGCGCTTGAGGTCGTGACGGGCCCGGGCGACGCGGCTGAGGGCGGATTGTTCGCCGAGCGGCCGGCCGTCGCGCCGAAGCCCGAGGAGCCGCCGCACTATCTCGGCCACCGCGATCGCCTGCGCGAGCGCTTCGCCAAGCAGGGGGCCGACGCCCTGCCCGACTACGAGATGCTCGAGCTTGCCCTGTTCCGCGCGATCCCGCGGCGGGACGTGAAGCCGCTGGCCAAGGCGCTGATCCGCCGCTTCGGCAGCTTCGCCGAGGTGCTGAGCGCCGATCCGGCCCGGCTCGCCGAGGTCGAGGGCGTCAGCGCCGGCGTGGTCGCCGACCTCAAGTTGATGGAGGCGGCGGGCCGCCGGCTGGCGCGCGGCGCGATCGCCCAGCGCGCGCTGCTTTCCTCCTGGGCCGAGCTCATCGAGTACCTGCGCGCCACCATGGCCTTCGCCACCCGCGAGGAGTTCCGGGTGCTGTTCCTCGACAAGCGCAACCACCTCATCGCCGACGAGATCCAGGGGCGCGGGACCGTCGACCACACGCCGGTCTACCCGCGCGAGGTGGCGCGGCGGTCGCTGGAGCTCTCGGCGACGGCGATCATCCTGGCGCACAACCACCCGTCCGGCGATCCGGCGCCCTCGGTCGCCGACGTGACGATGACGCGCGAAGTGATCGCCGTGCTCAGCCCGCTGAAGATCGTGGTGCACGACCACGTCATCCTCGGCCGGTCAGGCCATGCCAGCCTGAAAGGCCTGCGCCTCATCTGACGCGTGTTTGGAACGAGCCCCGAACGAGGCCGTAATCCCTTTGCGTGGCGCGCCTCTTGCCTCTAGCGTGACGGATCTGGGAGAGACTGAATGGCGGCCGTGGCCTTCGACGAGATGACCGCCTTCGCAGGCGCCGCGACGAGTCCCGACGACGTCCGCGAGGCCTACGGTCAGCTGAAGAACTGGCTCGACACGACGCCGGCCGACCATTTCAACACCCGCCGGAGCCAGGCCGAGCTGCTGTTCCGGCGCATCGGCATTACCTTTGCGGTCTACGGCGACAACGAATCGACCGAGCGGCTGATCCCGTTCGACATCATCCCGCGGGTGATCACCAAGCCGGAATGGGGTTTCCTGGAGCGCGGGCTGAAGCAGCGCGTCACCGCGATCAACATGTTCCTGAAGGACATCTACGGCGCGCAGGAATGCATCAAGGCCGGCATCATCCCGGCCGACCTCGTCTACAAGAACGCGCATTACCGCATGGAGATGCGGTCGTTCCGGGTGCCGCACGACCTCTACGTGCACATCGCGGGGATCGACATCGTCCGCACCGGCGAGAACGACTTCTTCGTGCTCGAGGACAACGCCCGCATCCCGTCCGGCGTGTCGTACATGCTCGAGAATCGCGAGGTGATGCTGCGGCTGTTCCCGGACCTGTTCTCCCGCCACCGCGTCGCGCCGGTCGAGAACTATCCGGACGCGCTGCTGGCGACGCTCCGCAGCCTCGCGCCGGCGACGGCGACCCGCGACCCGACCGTCGTGCTGCTGACGCCCGGGCGCTACAACTCGGCGTTCTACGAGCACTCGTTCCTGGCCGACAAGCTCGGCGTCGAGCTGGTCGAGGCGGGCGACCTCTTCACCAAGGACGACGTGGTCTACATGCGGACCACCGAAGGCCCGCGCCGGGTCGACGTGATCTACCGCCGCCTCGACGACGACTTCCTCGATCCGCTGGTGTTCCGGCCGGATTCGATGCTCGGCGTGCCGGGCATCATGAACGCCTACGAGCGCGGCAGCGTGACGCTCGCCAACGCGGTCGGCACCGGCATCGCCGACGACAAGGCGGTCTACAGCTACATGCCGGAGATCGTGAAGTTCTTCACCGGCGAGGAGCCGATCCTGCACAACGTGCCGACCTATCGCTGCCGCGAGAAGGAGGCCTTCTCCTACGTGATGGACAACCTGTCCGAGCTGGTGGTCAAGGAGGTCAACGGCTCGGGCGGCTACGGCATGCTCGTCGGGCCGCACGCGACCAAGCGCGAGATCGAGGAATTCGCCAAGCGCCTGCGCCACGCGCCGGACGGCTTCATCGCCCAGCCGACGCTGTCGCTCTCCACCTGCCCGACCTTCGTCGCCTCCGGGGTGGCCCCGCGCCACGTCGACCTGCGCCCCTTCGTGCTGTGCGGCGCCGACGAGATCCGCATCGTGCCGGGCGGTCTCACCCGCGTGGCGCTGAAGGAAGGATCTTTGGTGGTGAATTCCAGCCAAGGGGGCGGTACGAAGGACACCTGGGTTCTCGACGCGTGATGGCGTGACGCCTGCTTTCACCGAGAACCGCCCAGCGGTGGACGCCCCCGGGCCGAAGCCGAAGAGACCCCAGCGAAACAGCCATGCTCTCCAGGACTGCCGACAACCTCTACTGGCTCTCGCGCTACGTCGAACGGGCGGAGTTCGTCGCCCGCATCCTCGATGCGGCGCATCGCCTGGCCTCGCTGCCGACGAGCTACGGCGGGGGCGAGACCAACGAGTGGGCTTCGGCCCTCGCCTCGGCCGGCGATCCGGAGGTGTTCAAGCCGCACTACGACGGCGTGAACGCCGCGACGGTGTGCGACTTCCTCGCCTTCAGCCCGCACAACCCGTCCTCGATCCGCTCCTGCATCGAGAGCGCCCGCGAGAACGCGCGCAGCGTGCGCACCGCGCTCACCACCGAAATGTGGGACACGATCAACGGCGCCTGGCTCGAGCTGCGGTCCTACGAGAAGAAGGACCTCGACCGCGACGCGTTCACGCGCTTCCTCGATTGGGTGAAGGGCATCTCGCTGACCTTCGACGGCTCGGCCTACCGGACGATGCTGCGCAACGACACCTACTGGTTCACGCGTCTCGGCACCGCGATCGAGCGGGCCGACAACACCGCCCGCATCCTCGACGTGAAGTACAAGATCCTGCTGCCGGACACCGAGAAGATCGGCGGCAGCCTCGACTACTTCCAGTGGACGACGATCCTGCGCGAAGTCTCGGCCTTCAACGCCTATCACTGGGTGTATCGCGAGAGCGTCAAGCCGTTGCTGGTCGCCGACCTCCTGATCCTCAACCGGCAGATGCCGCGCTCCTTCGCCAACTGCTACGGCGTCCTCGTCGAGCATCTCGACCTGATCGCCGACGCCTACGGACGCCGCGGCGCCAGCCAGCGCTTGGCGAGCAACCTGCTCGCACGGCTGGAAAGCGAGGAGATCGACCGGGTCTTCGCGTCCGGCCTGCATGAGTTCGTGATCGCTTTCATCGGCGAGAACAACAAGGTCGGCGCCGCCATCGCCGAGCAGTATCTCGGCTGAGGCTCGAGCCGCAGCGGAATACGCGCAGTTCCGCTTCCGCGGTTGCGCGCTCCGTCGGAACGTCGTGTAAAACGTGTGACTTCGGGCGCCGCGGCGTCCATCAGGGGCGCCGTGTCGCCGAGACCGGCGGAGCCAGGACGGGCAGAATCGACGCATGCGCATTCGCGTGGTCCACGAGACCATCTACAGCTACGAGCAACCGGCACGCGGCCTGATCCAGGTCCTGCGGATGACGCCGCGCGACCATGACGGCCAGTACGTCCGGCGCTGGCGGATCGAGCCTTCGGTCGACGGACGGCTCACCGAGCGCGAGGACGGCTACGGCAACGTGGTCCACTGGTTCACGCCGGACCAGGCCTCCGACGCGTTGGTGATTCGCGTCACCGGCGAGGTCGACACCCACGAGACCCACGGCATCGTCCGCGGCGCCGTCGAGCGCCTGCCCGAGACGTTCTACCTGCGCGACACCGACCTCGTGCTGCCGAGCCCGGAGATCCAGGCGCTGTCCGACGCGGTCGCCGGCGCCGGAGACCCGGGAGCCCTCCCCTTCCTGCATCGGCTGATGGCCGCGGTGCACGCGCACATGGCCTACACGCCAGGCCCCGCGAGCGCCGCCGTGCCCTCGCCGAAGGCCTTCGAGGCCGGAGCCGGCGTATGCCAGGACTTCGCCCACGTCTTCATCGCCGCCGCCCGCTACCGGGCGATCCCGGCGCGCTACGTCTCCGGCTACCACCGCCCGGAGGGGAGCGACGCCGAGCAGGAGACGCCGCACGGCTGGGCCGAGGCGCTGGTGCCGGATCTCGGCTGGGTCGGCTTCGATCCGACCACCGGCGACGCCACCACGGAAGCCTATATCCGCGTCGCATCCGGGCTCGACTACCTCGGGGCTGCCCCGATTCGCGGCAGTCGCACAGGCGGCGGCACCGAAACGCTGGACGTGAAGCTCCGGGTGGAGCAAGCCCAGGCGGCACCGCAATCCTGACGCTCCGCGCCTCTTCGAAAAGCCTGATCCCATGACTTACTGCGTCGGCGTCCTCGTCGAGGAAGGCCTGGTGATGATCGCCGACACCCGCACCAATGCGGGGCTCGACGACATCTCGACCTATCGCAAGCTCCATCACTTCAACGTGCCGGGCGAGCGGGTGATGATGCTGGCCTCGGCCGGCAACCTGTCGGTGACGCAATCGGTCCTGAGCCTGCTCTCCGAGGGCGTGCCCGGCGACAACGGCGAGGCCAAGCTGAAGCTCGTCGAGACGACGACGATGTTCGAGGCGGCCCAGCTCGTCGGCCGCGCGATCCGCCACGTGCGCGCGATCGAGAAGGCGGGCTTCGAGGCGGCGAGCCTGCGCTTCTCGGTCTCGCTGCTGTTCGGCGGCCAGATCGGCAGCGAGCCGATGCGGCTGTTCCTGATCTACTCGGCCGGCAACTTCATCGAGTGCAGTACCGATGCACCGTTCCTGCAGATCGGCGAGCACAAGTACGGCAAGCCGATCCTCGACCGGGCGGTGAAGTTCGAGACCGAGCTCTACGACGCGCTCAAGGTCGGACTTGTCTCGATGGATTCGACCATGCGCTCGAATCTCGGCGTCGGCCTGCCGATCGACATCGCGCTGGCGCGCCGCAACGCCCTCGACCTCGAGGTGAATCATCGGATCGAGGCCGGCGAGGGCTACTTCCACGACCTGCGCGAGCGCTGGTCGGCGGCGCTCCGCGCCGCGCATCGGGCGATCCCGCGCCCGCCCTACGGGCCTGCCGCCGCGAAGTAGTTTCTCACGCCGGACATCCTCCAACCGTGAGCCTCACCCTGAGGTGCCGCAGCGAAGCGGAGGCCTCGAAGGAGCCCTGCAGCGCGCGCGCGATTTTCGGAGCCCCCCTTCGAGGTCGCCGACGCGGCACCTCAGGATGAGATCGAGAGTGGAGACGAGGCTGGATCGGCGAGCATCGAATTCTGATCATGCGTAAGGCTCACGGTGGCCCGTCCGAGGCCGCTTCCCAGGCACGCAACAGCGCCCGAGCTTCGCTGGAAGGGTCGTCGACCCGCATCAGGCCGCCCATCACGGCCACGCCCGCCGCGCCCGCTCGGCGACACGCGGCGGCAGTGGCGACGCCGATGCCACCCAGTGCGACGACCGGGATTCCGATCCGCGCGGCCGCTGCGATGGCGCCGAGGCCGAGGGCGGGACCGTAGCCGGGCTTGCTCGCCGTGGCGAAGACCGGGCTCAGGGTCACGTAATCCGCGTCTTCCGCCGCCTCGACGTCGCGCAGGCCGTGCGCCGAGACGCCGACAAGCGCCGAGGTGCCGAGACGGCGCCTGGCATCGGCGATGGCGGCACGATCCGCCCCGCCGCCGAGATGGACGCTCGCGCCGAGGGCCGCGGCAAGCTCGAGATCGCCGCCGACCGAGAGCACGCCGCCGGCCTCGCGGAAGCGCTCGGCGATGCGCTCCGCCAGCGCCCGGCGCTCGGGCGGTGGCAGATCCCTGTCGCGAAACCAGACCCACCGGCACCCGCCGTCGAGCACGGCGGCGATGGTCTCGCCCAGGGGGCGGGGCCCGCGCCGGTCGGTCACCGCAAGGAGCGGCGACGGCAGGCTACGAGCCGACAAGGCCGAGCTGCGGGCTCGACGGCTCGGCCCGGCCGCGGCGCGGGATTCGGCCGGCGCGGTAGGCATCGCGGCCCGCCTGCACGGCGTTGCGCATCGCGCGCGCCATGCGGACGGGATCGTCGGCCTTCGCCACCGCGGTGTTGATCAGGCAGGCGTCGGCGCCCAGCTCCATCGCGATCACCGCGTCGGAGGCCGTGCCGATGCCGGCATCCACGATCACCGGTACGCCCATGCGGCGGCAGATCAACTCGAGGTTGGCCGGATTGGCGATGCCCATGCCGGAGCCGATCAGCGAGCCCATCGGCATCACCGCGGCGCAGCCGATGTCGGCGAGCCGCTGGCAGACGATCGGGTCGTCGTTGCAGTAGGGCAGCACGACGAAGCCGTCGTCGACGAGGTGGCGGCAGGCCTCGATCAGCTCGGCGACGTCCGGGTACAGGGTCTCGCGGTCGCCGATCACCTCGACCTTGATCCAGTTGGTGTCGAGCGCCTCGCGGGCCAGCTCGGCGGTCATGATCGCGTCGCGGGCGGTCTCGCAGCCGGCGGTGTTCGGCAGGAAGCGGCGTCCTTTCAGGATCTTCACGGTGTCCGAGCCGTGGCCCTGCAGCGAGACCCGGCGGATCGAGGCGGTGGCGACCTCGGCCCCGGAGGCCGCGACCGCATCGCGCATGATCACCTGCGTCGGGTAGCCCGCGGTGCCGATGAACAGCCGCGAGCCCAGCGTGACGCCAGCGATCACGAAGGGGTCATCGGCCTCCGGTCGGAGGGGTGTGAGCGTGTCGACCATCCTCTAGCCTCCCTGCATGGCGCGTACGATCTCGATGCGGTCGCCCTTGGAGATCGGTGTGGTGTCCCAGTCGCGGCGGCGGACGACGCGGCCGTTGAGCGCGATGGCGACGCCCTGCGGATCGGTGCTGCCGGTCTCCTCCGCCGCCTGCGCGAACAGGGCGGCGACGTCGGCGGCCTCGATCTCGCGAGCCTGTCCGTTCACCGTCAGCTTCATGCCGACACCCTCAGCTCGGCGCCCGGCGCGAACCGCGCCAGCGAGAAGTCCTGCGCGACCGCCGGCATCGCGCCCGTCGTGACGAGGGCGGCGATCGCGTCGGCGGTCACCGGGGCGAGCAGGTAGCCGTTGCGATGGTGACCGGTGGCGACCACCAGGCCGGGGGCGATCTCACCGAGGATCGGCGCGTCGTCGTCCGAGGTCGGGCGGAACCCGCTCCAGACGGCCTCGACCTCCATCTCCTCGATGCCGGGCAGCACCCGGCGCGCGCCTTCGAGCAGGGCATAGAGCCCGCCGGCGGTGACGCCGGGGCGGAAGCCGCAATCCTCGACCGTCGCGCCGACGACGATGTGGCCGTCGCTCTTTGGCGCCATGTGGACCTGCTCGGTCCAGACCATGTGCGAGAGCGTGCCGGTGCGCGCCGTGGTCTTCAGCGCCAGCGACTGTCCCTTCAGCGGGCGCACGGGCAGGGCGAGGCTTTGCGGCAGCAGGCCGCCCTCGCCGCTCCAGGCGCCGGCGGCGAGCACCACGGTCTCGGCCAGCACCACGCCGTCGGCGGTGCGCAGGCCCGCGACGCGGCCGCTCGTGCGCTCGAGGGCGACAACCGGGCTGTTCTCGACGAGCGCCACGCCGGCGGCGCGGCACGCCTCCACGAGCGCCGCCATCACCCGGCTCGGGTCGACCTGGTGATCGAGCGGGCAGAGCACGCCCGCGGTGACCGAGGGGCGGAGGGCCGGCTCGCGGCGACGCACGTCGGCACCCGCGATCCACTCGGCGGCGACGCCCGAGCGGCGCTGCAGGTCGAAGCGGAAGCGCAGGCGCTCGACCTCGTCGCGCCCGATGGCCAGCACCAGCGTCCCGTCCTCGCGGTAGTCGATGTCGAGGCCGGACGCCGCTTCGAGCTCGGCGCGAAACCCCGGCCAGCGCCGGAGCGAATCAAGCGCCAGCGGCAGCAGCGGGTCGGAGCCGGGCTCGTACTCGGCCGCCGGCGCCAGCATGCCCGTGGCGGCGAGGCTCGCGCCGGAGCCGATGGTCTCCCGCTCGACCACGACGACGGACCGCCCGGCCAACCGTCCCGCTGCCGGCGCGTCCCGATCGGTGATGCTGCGTGACGACCCGAATGACGACCCAAGTGATCCTCCGCGTGCTGTCGCAGAGACCGGGCCTGACGCTTCGTCTGAGAAGCTGGGGCACCCCGTCGTCGAAGACGGCGCCCACGGTCCAATCCCTACGCCGGTGTGAACCGGATCAGGTTCGAAGGATTTCCGCGCCGCGGGCCCTCACGAGCCTGCCAGCGGTTTCTCAGCCCCTTGCCGGGGATCTCCCTGGAACACCGCAGATGTGGTCCCGCCGGCCGCCTCGGTCAACCCCGCGGGCCGATCCCCTCCTGCGGATGCGCGCGATTCGTCGTCGCGCCGAGACGGACCGGAAACCCTGTCGGCAGATGGCCGCGCGGTTCCGTCCGGCGGCGGGCACGCCGCCACGCATCGTTCACCGGCGTCATGCTCGTCTAAGCGTCCTCGATCGGCGGGGGCGAAGGTAGGCGATGCGGACGATCCTGATGCTCTGCCTCGCGGCCGGCCTCGTCGCGGGGGTGCTCGGAGGCATCGGCAACCGCCTGACCAGCCGCAAGGCCGCGGCCCCACCGGTGCCGACGGTGCAACTGGTTGCGTCCGCGCCGACGGCGATCGCGCTCGGCGCCGACCGCAACGGCCACTTCCTCGCCGATGCGCTGGTCGACGGGCGATCGCTGCGCATGATGGTCGACACCGGGGCCACGACGTGCAGCTTTGCGGAAGAGGATGCCGCCCGCCTCGGCATCGTCGTCGGGCCGCGGGACTTCACGCGCCCGGTGATGACCGCCAACGGGACGATCCGCGTCGCACCGGTGCGGATCGGCACGATCCGGATCGGGCCCGTCACCGTGCGCGACGTCGAGGCCGTGATCGTCCCGAGCGGACGCCTCGGCACGAACCTCCTCGGCATGTCGTTCCTGAAGCGCGTGCGCGACTTCAGCATCGCCGGCGGGACGATGACGCTGCGGGGCTGAGGCCCGCCTCAGCTCTGGCCGCGGTGCGGCTTCGGGCGCGGGCGATAGACCATCATCGGCTCGGCGAACCCGTCGAGCACGTGCTCGCCGAGCGGCACCGGATCGCCCCACAGGAAGTCGACGAAGGGCTTCGACATCAGCAGCGGCTCGCCGAGCGTCTTGTTGAGCCGGGCGATGCGGCTCGCCATGTTCACGTCGCGGCCGATGACCGTGAAGTCGAGGCGCGTGCCCGAGCCGACGTTGCCGTAGGCCGCCTCGCCGTGATGGAGCGCGATGCCGGCCATCATCGGCACTGTGAATTGGTGGAGTGTGTTGGCCTCCTCCAGCGCCGCGAGCGCACTTTGTGCCGCCGTCAGCGCCCCCTTGGCGGCGCCGCCGAGGTCGTCACCCGGCTCGCGGAAGATGGCGAGCAGGCCGTCGCCGAGATACTTCAGCACCTCGCCGCCCTCCCGCTCGATCGGCGGCACGAGACAGTCGAAGAAGATGTTGAGCAGGTCGACCGCCTCTTCCGGCGTCATGTTCGCCGAGATGCGGGTGTAGTCGCGCATGTCGGCGAACAGGATCGCCGAGCGGATGCGCTTCACCTGCCCGCGGCGGATGTCGCCCGACAGGATGGCGCGGTGCGGCTCGTCGCCGACGTAGATGCGCAGCACCGTGTCAAGCTGCTTGGTGACGATCCGCATCTCCATCACCGCGGCCAGGGCCGGCATGATGAAGCGCAGGATCGCCACGTCCTCGTCGCGGAATCCGTCCGGGTCGCGGGTGGCGAAGGTGATGCCGTTATGCGTGCCGTTGGTGAAGAACAGCGGCACCACGATGTAGTGGCGGTAGCCGGCGGCCCTCAGGTCGGGGATCACCGAGTAGGCGTCGTCCGGCGTCTCGGCGAGGTCGAGGATCAGCCATTCGCCGTCCTCGTGCACCTTGCGGAACGGGCTTGCCGCGTAGGCGCGCTCGGAGGCTTCGCCGTGCGGGAACAGGCGCACCGTCGTGCCGGACTCGCGCGTCCAGATGCGGCCGATGCCGGAATATTCCGAGTGCAGCGTATCGATCGCCGTCGAGGTCCGGTCCACCGGAACGCCGACCGCGTTGAGGCGCTCGGCGAAGCCCGCGATCAGGTCGTCGGGCTCGGGCAGGCGGGCGCCCTCGCTCAGCAGCCAGTCGCGGATCGCGACGCAATCCTGCAGCGCGCCGAACGGCACGTCGTCCGCCTCCGAGCCGTCGGCTGCGGCGGTCGGCGGCACGGGTGGATGCTGGCGACGCTCAAGCATACGGCCAAGGTGGGTTCACGAACCGCCAAAGCAAGGTTCAGGCTGACGATGGCGAGATCGATCCGGATCGAAGACCATCATCCCTTCGCCGCCTGGAACGCGAGATCGCGCCGTGAGCACGGCGCGATCCGACGATCGCATTTCGGCGAATTCGAGAATGGCGTATCCGACGCTCAGTTGTCCAGGAAGCTCCGCAGCTTCCGGCTCCGGCTCGGATGCTTCAGCTTACGCAGGGCCTTCGCCTCGATCTGACGGATGCGCTCGCGGGTCACCGAGAACTGCTGACCGACTTCCTCGAGGGTGTGGTCGGTGTTCATGCCGATGCCGAAGCGCATGCGGAGCACCCGCTCCTCGCGCGGGGTCAACGAGGCGAGGACGCGCGTCGTGGTCTCGCGGAGGTTGCTCTGGATCGCCGCGTCGATCGGCAGGACGACGTTCTTGTCCTCGATGAAGTCGCCGAGGTGGCTGTCCTCCTCGTCGCCGATGGGCGTCTCGAGGGAGATCGGCTCCTTGGCGATCTTCAGGACTTTTCGGACTTTCTCGAGCGGCATGGCCAGCTTCTCGGCCAGCTCCTCCGGGGTCGGCTCCCGCCCGATCTCGTGCAGCATCTGGCGCGAGGTGCGGACGATCTTGTTGATCGTCTCGATCATGTGCACCGGGATTCGGATGGTGCGCGCCTGGTCGGCGATCGAGCGGGTGATCGCCTGGCGGATCCACCAGGTCGCGTAGGTCGAGAACTTGTAGCCGCGGCGGTACTCGAACTTGTCGACCGCCTTCATCAGGCCGATGTTGCCCTCCTGGATCAGGTCCAGGAACTGCAGGCCGCGGTTGGTGTACTTCTTGGCGATCGAGATCACGAGGCGGAGGTTGGCCTCGATCATCTCCTTCTTGGCCTGGCGGGCTTCGCGCTCGCCCTTCTGGACCATGTTGACGATCTTGCGGTACTCGCCGATCTCCAGGCCCGTCTCGGAGGCGAGCGTCAGGATCTGCTCGCGCAGGTCCGAGACCTGCTTCGAGCCCTTCTCGACGAGGTTCTTCCAGCCCTTGCCGCCGAGCGTCCCGACGCGGGTCATCCAGTTCGGGTCGAGCTCCCAGCCCTGGTAGTGGCGCAGGAACTCGTCGCGGGCGACGCCGTGGCTCTCGGCGTAGCGCATCAGCCGGCCCTCATGCGAGATGAGGCGCTTGTTGATGTCGTACAGCTGCTCGACCAGGGCCTCGATGCGGTTGTTGTTCAGCGACAGCGACTTCACGTCGGCGACGACGGTGTCCTTGAACTCGGCCTGCTTCTTCTCCTGGGCCGACGTGGTCTTCTCGCTGTTCGCCTTGCGCTCGGTCTCCTCGTTCTGGAGCTTGCGCAGCTTGCGGTAGTTGTTGGCGATCGCGTCGAACGTCTCGAGCACGCGCGGCTTAATCTCGGCTTCCATCGCCGCGAGCGAGACGTTGTTCTCCATGTCGTCGTCGTCGTCGCCGCCCTCGGGCGTCGGCGCTTCCGGCTCGGCATCCTCGCCTTCGGCGGCCGCCTCCGCGATCTGCGGGTTCTTGCCGTCAGGGCCGGCATAGGTCGCTTCGAGATCGATGATGTCGCGCAACAGCACCTTGCCGTCGACGAGCTCGTCGCGCCAGATGATGATCGCCTGGAAGGTCAGCGGGCTCTCGCACAGGCCGGCGATCATCGCCTCGCGCCCGGCCTCGATCCGCTTGGCGATGGCGATCTCGCCCTCACGCGACAGCAGCTCGACCGAGCCCATCTCGCGCAGGTACATCCGCACCGGATCGTCGGTGCGGTCGGTCGGCTCCTTGGTCGCGGTGACGACGGCGACGGCGCGCGTCGGGGCGACCTCGGCCACCTCCGTGCCCTCGGCGCTCTCCTCGTCGTCCGACGCCTCGCCGTTGGCCGGCTTGTCGGCGGCGGCCTCGTCGGTCTCCTCGGCCTCGACGACGTTGATGCCCATCTCGGAGAGCTGGGACAGGACGTCCTCGAGCTGGTCGGGGTCGGACTGCCCCTCGGGGAGGACCTCGTTGACCTCCTCGTAGGTGATGTAGCCGCGCTTCTTGGCGAGCTTCACCATCCGCTTGACCGAAGCATCCGTCAGGTCGAGGAGCGGCCCATCGGTCTGCTCTGCCGGAGCGGTGTCCGTCTCGTCCCGTTCCGTTGCCTTCGTCGCCATGATCAGCCTATTGTTTCGGCGCGCCACGATGCGGGGGCCTTTCGGCCACGCCGCGCCGTCGGCGCCGCAATGCGTGTGAGACCCGGGCGAACCGCTTCGACCGCGTCGTATTCTCGAGTTCGGTATGCAAGCGAGACGCTTGACCGATTGTTAACCATGCCGCGAAGGCGTGTCGTATTCCGCCATCGCACAGGCCCTACGACACAGTCGAGTCGTTCGTGTCCTGCAGGTCCGCCTCGGTCTCCGCTCCCGCGATCACCGCCAAGCGCTCCTTGACGTCGCACAGCCAAGCGAAGTTCGCCTCTGTTTCTTCTTCGACGAGCGCACGTTCCGCCTGTCGGAGTTCGCTATTTAGCGCGCCGGCCTTGCGGTGCAAGATCACGGCCTGCCGCAAAGCGTCCTCCAGCTTGACGAGATCGGCGTGCGGATCGAGGGCCCAGCGGTCGCCCGGGCGCACCCGTGCCGCCAGCCGCGCGCTCGCCGCC
>NZ_VRUV01000639.1:0-2287 GCF_008039455.1 Methylobacterium sp. WL116 | reverse complement strand
CCTGACGCCCGGAACGCCGCTGCCGGCGCCGAGCCCGATCTTCCCGCGGTTCGAGAAGCCCGAGGCACCGGCTGCGTGAGCCGGCCGTTCCCGCCACACCGAACCCCTCGCCCAGGCTCCCGGACCGCATGCTCGTCGACAGCCACTGCCATCTCGACTTCCCCGACTTCGCCGCCGACCTTCCGGGCGTGATCGCCCGGGCGAAGGCCGCCGGCGTCGGCCGGATGCTCACGATCGCGACGCGTGTCGCCAAGGCCGACACCTACCGCGCCATCGCGGAGGCGCACCCGGAGGTCTGGTACACGGTCGGCACCCATCCGCACGGCGCGGCCGAGGAGCCGGACGTCGCGCCCGAGACCATCGCGGCGCTGACCGATCACCCGCGCTGCATCGGCATCGGCGAGGCGGGGCTCGACTACCATTACGAGGACGCGGCGCCCGAACCGGTTCAGGAGCGGGTGCTGCGCGCCCACATCGAGGCCGCCCGCGCGACCGGGCTGCCGCTGGTGATCCACGCCCGCGACGCCGACGCCCACATGGAGCGGGTGCTGACCGACGAGATGGGCCGCGGCCGGTTCTCGGCGGTGCTGCACTGCTTCTCGTCGGGCGCGCGGCTGGCCGAGGCCGGCGTCGCGCTCGGCCTCTACGTCTCGTTTTCCGGGATCGTCACCTTCCGCCGCTCGACGGCTCTGCGCGACATCGCCCGGCAGGTGCCGCCCGACCGCATCCTGGTCGAGACCGACGCGCCGTTCCTCGCCCCCGAGCCGCATCGCGGCCGGACCAACGAGCCGGCCTACACCGCCGACACCGCCCGGTCGCTGGCCGGGACCCTCGGCCTCGAAGCGGAGGCCTTCGCCCGCCTGACCACCGCGAACTTCCATCGCCTGTTCGCCAAGGCGGACCTGAAGGCAGGCCCGTCCGCGTGACAACCGGCGCCGTCCTCGGATACCACCCGAGCGGGAGGTCCGGATGGCGACGCTGACTCTGCGCATCCTCGGTTGCGGCTCGTCCGGCGGCGTGCCCCGCGTCGGCTACGGCTGGGGCGCCTGCGACCCGCACGACCCGAAGAACCGACGCCGGCGCTGCTCGATCCTCGTCGAGCGCCGGGAGGGCGAGGCCGGCACGACGCTGCTGATCGACACCTCCCCGGACCTGCGCGAGCAGCTGCTCGATGCGGGGGTGACGCGCCTCGATGCGGTGCTGTTCACCCACGCCCATGCCGACCACACCCACGGCATCGACGACCTGCGCCCCCTGGTGATCCAGATGCGCGCGCGCATTCCGGTCCATGCCGATACGCTCACGAGCGACCTGCTCCGCGCCCGCTTCGGCTACTGCTTCAAGACGCCGCCGGGCAGCGCCTACCCGCCGATCCTCGACCTTCGCGATCTGCCGATCCACGAGATCGTCGCAGTCCGCGGGGAGGGCGGGGCGATCGAGGCGGAGGCGCTGCCGGTCGAGCACGGCAACGAGGCGGCCCTCGGGTTCCGCCTCGGGCCGGCCGCCTACATCCCGGATCTCAGCCTCCTGCCCGAGGCGAGCCGGGCGCGGCTCCACGATCTCGACCTGCTGATCATCGACGCCCTGCGCGAGACCCCGCACCCGACCCATTACTCAGTCTCGGAGGCGCTGGCGTTGATCGCGGACGTGCGCCCGCGTCGCGCGATCCTCACCAATCTCCACACCGACCTCGACCACGCGACGCTGGCGGCCAAGCTGCCGCCCGGCGTGGTGCCGGCCTATGACGGCCTGACCGTCACCCTCGATCTCGATCGGCCCGCGCGGGCGTACGGGGATTGAACCTGATGCCGGGTTGGGCGCGCGCCTGACGGTCGCGCGATCGGCGGCAGATGGCGGAGCTCGGGCCACCTGCTCGGGCGATCGCCCGGCCGGCCGGCCGGCCGACGGACGTCGATGTCGTGCCGAACGACTCCGCGGTCCAGTTTCGCGAAGACCCCGTGATCGCACCGTCAAAGGGTTCGGCAGGCTTCCCATCCGCGCGGACGGTGGCCCGACGCCTGCCGTCCGAGAGCCGCAGCCACTGACGCGCGAAGAGGACGGGTGGGGATGAGTCGACTTCCCGGAGAGGCCTGCCGTCGTCGTCGGAACCCGGGAGGACCGCGTCACACGCCTGTCGCGGATTTTATGGATTTCTCGGCATTTGGCTGTTGACGGGCTGCTGGGTGGTCCGTATACCCCTGTTCATCGAGACGGGGCGGCGGCGACGCGGTTCTGGACTTGGTCCACCGACATGACGAGCGATGGGGCAGCTGGCGAGAGCCGGGTG
>NZ_VRUV01000638.1:0-2311 GCF_008039455.1 Methylobacterium sp. WL116 | reverse complement strand
GCGATCGCCACCGCCGCGCGCGTGCGCCTGTGGAAGCGCGCGACCTCGCTCGGCGGCGTCGAGAGCCTGATCGAGCACCGCGCCTCGGTCGAGGGACCGGGCACGCCGTGCCCGCCCGACCTGCTGCGCCTCTCGACCGGGCTCGAGGACCCCGACGACCTGTTCGCCGACCTCGACGCGGCGCTCCGGGCCGCCCACGCGGGCCCCTGAGCGCGGCGGGCTCGGATTCCTGTCCCGCGGGCGGGACCCTCCGGCGTGCCGCGCGTTGTGCCTCACAACTTCCGAGCATCCCACGCCGAGAGACGACGAGCGGACCATGACGACACGCATCCTTGCCGGCGCCGCGCTCACCGGGGCCCTGGCGCTCGCCCTCCTCGCCGCACCGGCGGCCTTCACCGCCGCGCGGGCCGACACGGTCCCGAACCTCGACATCAAGAAGACCTGCCAGTCGGCGAGCCGGGCCAACGTCAGCGTCAGCGACAACGCCAACATCGAGGGCTGCCTGCGCTCCGAGCGGGACGCGAAGAAGGAGGCCGAGCGCCGCTGGGGCGACTACACGCCCTCGGCCAAGCGCCAGTGCGAGGACCAGTACAAGGCCGGCGGCTACCCGTCCTACGTCGAGATGGTGACCTGCCTCGAGCTCGCCAGCGGCACGGTGCCGACCCAGCCGAATTCCGGCGGCACCGCCACCGGCGGTCCCGGCGCGCCGGGCGGCAAGGCGGCCCCGCAGGAAGCCGGAAGCCAGAACCTCACGCGCGAGCCGGCCGCGAGCCAGCGCACCAACCCGATCGAGGTGCTCGAGAAGAAGTAGCGCCCGCGATGTCGGAAAGACCGCTTCTCGCCGGCCGCCGCGCCGTGGTGTTCGACGCCTACGGCACCCTGTTCGACGTGCATTCGGCGGTGCAGCGCCATGCCGACGCCGTCGGGCCGGCGGCGGCGCGGCTGTCGGAGCTGTGGCGGGTGAAGCAGCTCGAATACAGCTGGACCCTGTCGCTGATCGGCCGCACCGCCCCGTTCTGGCAGCTCACCGAGCGGGCCCTGGACTTCGCCCTGGCGAGCCACCCGGACGTCGACGCGGGCCTGCGCGACCGGCTGCTCGACGCCTATCGCGACCTCGACGCCTACGGGGAGGTGCCGGGCGTGCTGGAGCGCCTGCGCGCGCGCGGCCTGTCCACCGCCATCCTCTCCAACGGCGACGACGCCATGCTCGGCCGCTCGGTCGCCTCGGCCGGCCTCGCGTCCCGCCTCGACGCGGTGCTCTCGGCCGACGCGGCCGGCGTGTTCAAGACCCATCCGCGCGCCTACGCCGTGGCGCTCGACGCCCTCGGCGTGCCCGCCGAGGCGGTGCTGTTCTGCTCCTCGAACCGCTGGGACATCGCCGGCGCCATTGCCTTCGGCTTCGCCTGCGCCTGGATCAACCGCACGGGGAAGCCGGACGAGTACGCCGACCTCGCGCCGGTGGCGGTGCTGTCGGATCTCGCGGGCTTGTTCTGAGGCGGGGCGTCGGCTCCCCCATCTCACCTGGATCGCATGGGGTGCGGGTTCCCCTCTCCCCGCACGCGGGGAGAGGCCCGGCCGCACCTCGTCGTGTAGCCGGGAAGCGCAGGCGAAGCCGAAGCGGCGGTGAGGGGAAGGCACCGGACGAGGCTCCGCCGTCGAAGCCCCCTCACCGTCGGCTGCCGCCTCGCCGCGCCGACGACAGGGTCGTCGCGGCCCTCTCCCCGCGTGCGGGGCGAGGGGATGCGCGCGGGGCGCACCGCCATGGTCCTGTAAGGCTCCCGCGCGCCTCCCGACCCCTCACTTCACCACGATCCAGTCCTCCACCACCAGGGCGTCGAGGCCGGTGGTGGTGAACATCAGGATCGCGTCCTCCGCCGTGTGGAGGATCGGCTTGCCCATCACGTTGAAGCTGGTGTTGAGCAGGATCGGCACGCCGGTGATCTCGGCGAAGGCGGCGATCAGCGCGGCGTAGGCCGGGTTGCGCGCCGGCGTCACGCTCTGGAGCCGGCCGGTGCCGTCGGCGTGCACCACCGCCGGGACCTGGTCGCGCTTGGATTCGCGCCAGACCAGGGTGCGCTCCATGTACGGGCTGTCGGCATAGGCCTCGAACCAGTCGGGGCCGGCCTCGGCCAGGATCGAGGGGGCGAAGGGCCGGAAGGCCTCGCGGTACTTCACCTTGGCGTTGAGCGCGTCCTTCGCGCCCGCCGGCCGCGGGTCGGCGAGGATCGAGCGGTTGCCGAGCGAGCGCGGGCCGAACTCGGCCCGGCCCTGGACCCAGCCGACGAGGCCGCCGGCCGCGATCCCGACGAGC
>NZ_VRUV01000637.1:0-2313 GCF_008039455.1 Methylobacterium sp. WL116 | reverse complement strand
TGGGCCGGCAGGCTTCAACCAGAGGCTCCAGATCAGCCCATTGCGCGTCGCTCAGCATCGTCCCTCCTCCATCAGAAAGACGAAAACGCAAGCCCAGCCAATCTGTTCAGGCGACGACAGGCCCTAGTCGTGGGGATGCGAGGAGCGCGACGGATCGCCGTCCATCACCTCAACCTACCGCTCTCGCAGCTTCGCGCACTTGGCGCGTCGCAGTGTCGACCTGCTCGCTCGCACGGGCAATCGCATCCATGCCGCTAGCGATCGACGTCACCCCCTGAGCTGCCGTATGCATGCTGCCCGACATCTCACGGGTGACGGCCGACTGCTCCTCAACCGCCGCAGCAATCGCTGCAGACACCTCGTTCAGTGCTCGGATCGTGCTCTGGATCGAACCGATTGCACTCACAGCCTCGCACGTGGCCGCCTGGGTAGCGGCGATTTTCACCCGGATCTCATTGGTCGCCTTGGCGGTCTGTGCGGCCAGAGCCTTCACCTCGGCAGCCACGACTGCGAAGCCCTTACCGGACACGCCAGCCCGCGCCGCCTCGATCGTGGCGTTGAGCGCTAGAAGATTAGTTTGCGAGGCGATGCCCTGGATCATCGTGATTACGTCGCCGATCTGGGCCGCCTGCTCGCTCAGGCCCTCAACGATACCAGCAGTGTGGCGCGCCTGCTCGACCGCCTCACCGGCCATTCGCGCGGCGTAGCTTACCTGTTGACTGATCTCGGAAACGGAGGCCGACAACTCCTCCGAACCCGAAGCCATGGCTTGGACGTCGCTTGAGACCTGTCCGATTGTTCCGACGGCATCGGCCGTCTGCCGCGTCACGGCCTCAATCGCGGAGCCAATCGCGTCGAGATCCGCACCGATTGCGCGTTGCGCCTCGACCCTGCGCTGCCGGTGCTGCACTTGTTCGGTGATGTCGGTAGCGAACTTGACGACCTTCAGCACCGTCCCGTTCGAGTCGGTGATCGGGTTGTAGGTCGCCCGGATCCAGACTTCACGGCCGCCCTTGGCGATGCGGCGAAACTCGCCAGCGGCAAACTCGCCGCCTTTCAACCGGTCCCAGAAGCCGCGATAGACCATGCCCGACCGCTCGACGTCATCCACGAACAGGCTGTGATGACGGCCTTGAATCTCCTCAAGCCGGTAGCCGACGGCATCGAGGAAGTTCTGATTGGCGTCGAGGACCGTGCCGGTTGGGTCGAAGGCGATGACTGCCTGCGAGCGGTGTAGGGCAGCGATCTGACCATCGCTGTCCAGCGCGCGAAGCTTCTGTCCGGTGATGTCAGTGGCGATCTTGACGATTTTGAAAACACGACCGGACCGGTCTCGAACGGGGTTGTAGCTCGCCTGGATCCAGACCTGACGCCCGCCCTTGGTGATGCGCTTGAACTCGGCGGCCCTGTAGGTCCCGCAGCGCAGAGCATCCCAAAATGCGCGGTATTCGGCGCTGTCTCTGTCGGACGCCTCAACGAACAAGCTGTGATTCTGGCCCTGGATCTCGGCCAAGCTGTAGCCCATGGCGTCGAGAAAGTTGGGGTTGGCGGTCAGGATGATCCCGTCCAGCCGGAACTCGATGATCGCTTGCGACAAGCCGACCGCATCCAGAGTCGCTTTAGCGTCGTTATTGCTCAGTGCGAACACGGCTCGGCCTATCAATTGATAAAATCGAATCTAATTGATCATTAATTGGTTAAAATCAGTTAAACAGCCCCCCAATCGACAATCACTTGTCCGAGATCGGGGACGCTTTGTGGAATGGAAGACAATCAACGCCAACGTCTACGATTGCCTAACCGCAGGTTGTATTTGCCTGCGCTTCATGCCGATCCGCCCTTCGGATGGTCCGATTGACCGACAACGTGGCCATCGAACGTCTGCTGGCGTGAAACCAATCCATACAGCATCGTGAACGAGTTGGATCACAGGCGGAACGTCCGCTTCCGGGCGAAGAGTTAGGGTCCGCTTCCCACCGAGGCTGTGTGAGAACGCGTTTGCGGACTGGACGGACCTGACAGCGCAAGGCCCAAAGGGACCGGGCTTTCAGCCTCGGATGGCTGCGATGAGCGGGCCGGCACCGAGGATCGCGATCACCCGCTTCATGTTGTAGGCAAGAACCTGCAGGCTCATCTCACCGGCCACGTTCCTCAGCCCCCGGGTCAGGAAGTGGGTCGCTCCCATCCAGGCTTTCAGGGTGCCGAAGACGTGCTCGACCGTCTGGCGGCGGTCACGCATCGCGTTCGGGTTCTCGTCGAGCCGGCGCTGGACGGCTTCCAGCACGTGCTCGTGTTCCCAACGCGTGATGCGAC
>NZ_VRUV01000636.1:0-2333 GCF_008039455.1 Methylobacterium sp. WL116 | reverse complement strand
CTCGTGCAGCGGCAGGCCGAGGGCGGCCGCGAGGTCGAGCGCGAGGAAGCCCGGCGGCAGCTGCCCCGCGGGCACGCCGGGAAGCGCGGTCTTCGCCGACGGGCTCGTCGCGCTCTCCTTCGAGATGGTCGAGAAGCCGTGGTCGGCGGCGACGACGATGTCGGTGGTGTCGGCCAGCCCGAGCGCGTCCAGCGCCCGGCGCAGCGCCGCGAGGTTGTCGTCGGCGTTGCGGATGCCGGCGAGCGAGGTCGGCCCGTTGATGCCGGGCACGAGCTTGCCGAGGCTGTCGCCGTGGTTGTGCTGCACGGCGTCCGGGTCGCGCGACCAGTAGACCAGCACGAACGGTTTTCCGCGGGCCTTGAACAGCGGCAGCACGACCTTCGTGGCGACGTCGACGAAGTAGGCCTGCTGCGCGACGTTGGCGACCAGCGTGCCCGGCGTCGTCGCGTCGCCGGCCTTGCCGTTCTCCCCGCGCGAGGGGGCGGCCAGCGGCAGGCCGCCGGCCGCCAGCAGGCCCCGCATCTCGGCGCTGAAGGGGATGCCGCGCGCCGAGCCGGTGTCGTCGTCGACGATGATCGTCGGGGCGCCGTCGCGGCTGGTGTTGTCGAAATTGAGGGTCGGCCCGAGCTTGCCGATCGCCGCGGTGCTGATCCCGGCCTTGGCGGCGGCCCGCAGCACCGTCTCCTCGTTGAGCCAGTCGCCGTTGAAGAAGCCGTTCATCTCGCCGAGCACCGCATCGTTCTCGACGAAGGGCGTCACCGTCCCGTTCTGCGCCGCGACCGGCTTGCCGACGTAGATCGTGTTCGAGAAGTCGCCGGTGTCGCCGAGGTGGTGGCCGGTCGCCATCGCCGAGCCGTTGGCGGTGGTGAAGGTCGGGAACAGCGAATGGCTGTTGGCGAGGTTCACGCCCTGGTCGCGCAGCGCCGCCATGGCGGGCGCGGTCTCCGGGGTGACCATCCCGGCGCGCATCCCGTCGGGGACGAACAGGATCACGTTGCGGGGGCGCTCGGCCGCCGCGGCGGCGGTGCCGAGCAGGCCGGCGACGATGACGCCGTTGAGGATCGCACGCATCGCCGTCGTCTCCTGAAGCGCCGGCTGGAACGCGGCTCGGGGCCGCTTCTCCCCACGTCCCCATGACGTCCGTGTGACGACGAACGCGGGCGGGGCGGCGGGCGGGTCGGAATCCCCGGCCCGCCCGCGCGATCGGGGCGCGACGCCTACATCGGCGGTGTCAGCCCGTCCTTGCCGACGGCGACCCGGCGGGCGCTCAACGCGCTGCCGTCGCGGGCCGCGGTGACGAAGGCCTTGGCGCCGGGCTTCAGGACCGCCCGGTCGGCCGGCTCGAAGGTCACCACCGGCACCTGGGGCGGCACGACCACCGTCTGCGCGCCGTCCTTGTAGGTCACGGTCAGCGTGCGCTCCCCGCCGCCGGCGGCGCTGGCCGACACGGTGCCGTTGGTCATCGCGCTCTTCACCCGGGGGGCCGGGGCGTCGGCCTTGACCGTGCCATTGGTCATGGCGCTCTTCACCCGGGCGCCGCCGGCGGTGGTGTCGGGGATCGCGTCCCAGCCGTAATGGCCCTCGCCGGTGCCGCGCATGGCTTCGGGGAACAGCACGACCTCGATCGCGGTGCGCGGGCTCTCGCCCTTGGTGGCGGTGCCGATGAAGGTGCCCTCCTTCACGTCGTCGAGGCTGGCCTTGACCACCGAGACGAACTTGGTGTCGTCGCCGAGCGCGATCGTCTCCGACACGCCGTCGATGGTCTTCAGGGTGATCGCGCCGGGCGCGACCGCCTCGATCGTGCCGCGCAGGCGCTCGACGACCGGGGCGGCCTGGGCGCCGCCGATCGACAGGAGGCCGGCGAGGGCGAGAAGCGGGAGGCGTGTCATGAGGGTCCTGTCGTTGGGAAGGCCCGACCATCCGGCACGATCGTCCGAAAGCCTGCGGCTGCGGCCCGACCGCTATCATGCCGGCACCGGGCCCGGCACCCGCCGGCCGGCGCGGCCATCCGCCTCGCCGGGGCTCGGCCGCGGGGCCTTGCCGCGAAACCTTTCCGGCCGATCTGGTGTTCGAACCGACGGGCCTTTCGCTCGCTCCACCATCGGACAGGCATGCAGATCCACCTCGACGCGGTCGGCGGCATGGCCGGCGACATGTTCGTCGCCGCCCTCCTCGACGCCTTTCCCGAGCACACCGAGGGCGTGTCGGCGAGCGTCCGCGCGGCGAGCCGGGCGGGCGTCGCCTGCCGCGTGCTGCCGCACAACGACGGCGTGCTCCAGGGCAGCCGCTTCCTGGTCTCCGGGCCCGGCGAGCCCGGTCCCGCGCCGCAGGGC
>NZ_VRUV01000635.1:0-2346 GCF_008039455.1 Methylobacterium sp. WL116 | reverse complement strand
GTGCAGGGCCGGCCCGCCGAGCCGGCCGGCCCGCGACTGTCCCGGTTCGAGGACGTGGTGGCGCTCGCCGACGTCCGCCGCGACATCCTTCTGAAGTCGGCGCTGGAGCGCGAGGCGCATCTCGTGCGCTTCGAGGACGGCCGCATCGAGTTCCGTCAGGCGGACGGCGGGCGCCCCTCCCTGCATGCCGACCTCGCCAAGGCGCTCGAGCAGTGGACCGGCCGCCGCTGGATCGTCACGCCCTCGCGGGAGGCGGGCGCGCCGACGCTCGACGCGCAGGCCCGTGCCGCGATCGAGAGCCGCCGCGAGAACGCCGCCTCGCACCCCTTGGTGCGCGAGGTGCTGGCGCGTTTCCCCGGCGCGCAGATCGTCGACGTGCGCGACAACGCCCCCGAGGCGGCCTCCGCAGACCTCGAAGCCCCGGCAGGCCTCGACGAGGCCGCGACCGAGGACGGCGAGGCCGACGACGCCTGACGCTGGCATCCGCCCGCCCGGCTTCCCAGATCACGCTTCACCCCACGAACGAGAGACCGATCCGCATGCGCGACATCATGGGCATCATGAAGCAGGCTCAGGCCATGCAGGAGAAGATGGCCGGCCTCCAGGCCGAGCTCGACACGGTCGAGGTCTCGGGGGCCTCCGGCGGCGGCTCCGTGCGCGTGACGATGACCGCCAAGGGCCTCGTCAAGGCCGTCGCCATCGACCCGAGCCTGATGGTAGCCGACGAGCGCGAGATCCTCGAGGACCTGATCCTCGCCGCGGTCAACGACGCGCGCGGCAAGGCCGAGCAGGCGGCGCAGGAGCGCATGGCCGAGCTCACCAAGGGCCTGCCGCTGCCGCCCGGCATGAAGCTGCCGTTCTGAGGCCCGGGCCGGGTCCCGCGCAGGCCGATCGCCGGGGGAATGGGTCGTCGACGGTCGGCGACCCGCGCGACGATCAGGCCGCGACCAGGAGGGCGGCGCCGGCGACGCCCGAAAGCACCAGGCGCAGGCGACCGAGCCAGACCGGGACGAGGCCGCGCCGGGCGAGGTCCTGGTCGACCACGCCCCAGGCGAGCACCAGGATGCCGAGGGTCCGCAGGTCCCACGGGGCGGGGGCCGCGAGCGCGGCCCAGGCCAGAAGCGACGGGACGATGGCGATGAGGTAGTCGGCGTTGCCGGCGTTGCGCGCCGCCGCCGCGCCCCAGCGGATGCCGCCGAGGAAGGACGCGATCACCGCGCCGTAGGCCGAGAGGATGGTGCGCGGCGACAGGCCGATCGTGCCGAGGCCGCCGTCGCTGCCGCTGACGGCGAGCGCGGCGAAGCCGACGAACGGAATCAGTCCCGCGACGCCAAGGAGGACGGCGCCGGTCGGTACGGGGGAGACGCGCGCCATCCGACCTCCGGGCTGCCCGCTGCGGATCGGCGGTCGCATATCGAATCACGTATCCTACGAACGCCGCCGCGGAGGGTTCCCGCACTGCGGCATCATGGTCAAGCTTCCGCCGCCCGGAACGCCGGTCCGGGCCACCTATGCGCTCGCGCTCAGACCCCCTTGCGGGCGGTCTGGCCGAGGGCGGGAGCGATCGGGGCCGGGGCGCCGAGCAGGGTCATCGGCCCGGCGGCGTCCTTGGCGACCGGGGGTTCGTTGACCGCGCGGTCGAGCCGGTGCGGCTTAAAGTTCGCGGCGATGCTGCGCGCCGCGGCGAGGTCGGCCGGGCTCAACTTGGTCGCCACGTCGTCGCGCTTCTTGCCGGCATCCTCGTCGCCCTGCGCGGCGGCGGCGGCGAACCAGGCGTAGGATTGCGCGAGGTCCTGGGTCAGGCCGAGGCCGCGGGCGTAGAGCACCGCGAGGTTGTACTGGCTGTCGCGCACCCCGTACTCGGCCCCCTGCCTGAACCACGAGGCGGCCGAGGCGTAGTCCGGCTTGCCGGTCGCGCTCGGGTTCTCGGCGTAGATCACCGCGAGGTTGTGCATCGAGCGGGCATGGCCCTGCTCGGCGGCGCGGCCGTACCACATCTTGGCCTTGTCGAGGTCGCGCACGAGGCCGGCGCCCTTCTCGTAATGACCGGCGTACTTGTACTGGGCCGGCGCGTAGCCGGCGCCGGCGAGCTTCTCGTAGAGCTTGGCCGCCAGCGACAGGTCGCGCGGCAGGCCGCGCCCGTCCGCGGCGCGCCCTGCCAGTTCCCAGACCGCGGTGCCGTCGCCGTCCTGCGCCGCCTGGCGGAGCTTCGACAGGCCGGCGGGCAGGGTGGCGAGGTCGCCGGCGAGCGAGGCCATGCTCGACACCTGCGGCACCGCGCTCCGGGCCTGCGCCGCCTTCGCCTCCGCGGGGGCGGCGGTGGCAAGCGCCTGCGTGGTCTGCGGG
>NZ_VRUV01000634.1:0-2350 GCF_008039455.1 Methylobacterium sp. WL116 | reverse complement strand
GCCGTCGGCGGGCGGGGCGACGCGCAGGCGCGGCAGCAAGTCCGACAGGCGCTGCTCCTGCAGCCCGCGCAGGCGCTTGCCCCTGCGTCGGCCGAAGAAGGCCCGCTCGGAGGCGTCGGCCGGGGGGCTGGTGTCGGTCACGGGGAAACTCGTTGGGAGGCTCACGCCTCGATCGGCGACCGGATCGGGCGCAGGTACCCTCTCCCGTTCGGGAGAGGGAGCCGCCGGCGCGGGGTCGAAACCCTTACGCCAGGGCCGATCTCAGCTTGTCGGCGAGGTCGGTGCGCTCCCAGGAGAAGCCGCCGTCGGCGTCCGGGGCGCGGCCGAAATGGCCGTAGGCCGAGGTGCGGGCGTAGATCGGCTTGTTGAGGCCGAGCGCCAGGCGGATGCCGCGGGGCGAGAGGTCGAGGGCGTCCATCAGCACGCCCTCGAGCTTGGCCTCGTCGACCTTGCCGGTGCCGTGCAGGTCGACGTAGATCGACAGCGGCTTGGCCACGCCGATGGCGTAGGCGAGCTGGATCGTGGCGCGCGAGGCGAGGCCGGCGGCGACGACGTTCTTGGCGAGGTAGCGCGCGGCATAGGCCGCCGAGCGGTCGACCTTGGTCGGGTCCTTGCCCGAGAAGGCGCCGCCGCCGTGGGGCGCCGCGCCGCCGTAGGTGTCGACGATGATCTTGCGGCCGGTGAGGCCGGCATCGCCGTCGGGGCCGCCGATGACGAACTTGCCGGTCGGGTTCACGTGCCAGACCGTGCCCTCGTTGATCCAGCCCTCGGGCAAGGCCGCGCGGATGTAGGGCTCGACGATGGCGCGCACGTCGGCCGAATCGAGCGACTCGTCGAGGTGCTGGGTCGAGAGCACGATCTGCGTCGCCTCGACCGGGCGGCCGTTGGCGTAGCGCACCGTGACCTGGCTCTTGGCGTCGGGGCCGAGCTTGGCCGCGTCGCCCTGCCTGGCCTTGCGGGCGTCGGCGAGGTCCTTGAGGATCTTGTGGGCGTAGAAGATCGGGGCCGGCATCAGCTCCGGGGTCTCGTCGGCGGCGTAGCCGAACATGATGCCCTGGTCGCCCGCGCCCTCGTCCTTGTTGCCGGCCGCGTCCACGCCCTGGGCGATGTCGGCCGACTGGGCGTGCAGGTAGATCTGCACGTCGTTGTTCTTCCAGTGGAACCCGGACTGCTCGTAGCCGATGTCCTTCACCGCCTCGCGGGACAGCGCCTCGAGGTCCTTGAAGGTCACCGAATCGGGGCCGCGGACCTCGCCGGCGATCACGACGCGGTTGGTCGTGGTCAGCGTCTCGACGCCGAGGCGGGCTTCCGGCATCGCGGCGATGTAGGCATCGACCACGGTGTCGGAGATCCGGTCGCTCACCTTGTCGGGGTGGCCCTCGGAGACGGATTCGCTGGTGAACAGGAAGTCTGAACGCGGCATCGTGAGAGCACCCCGGTTGACGGGTGCGCCTTCCTGATCGCGGCGCTTGACCCGGTTGTGAGGGCCGGAGTTCTGGCACCGGCTCCCGGCAGGGTCAAGGTGGAATGCCGAACGGATCCGTTATACCGTACGAAGCGGACGGCCAATCGGTCCGAAGGTGCTACCACAGGGACGCGGTGGCCTCAGCCGCTCAACTTGCGCTCGAGGGCCTGGACCGCGGCGGCGAGGTCGCGCCGCGTGTCGGCCGAGCAGTTCTCGGAGACGTGGCGGGCCACCATCTCGGCCACGCCCTGCCAGCCGGCGTCGAGCGGGCGCTGCGGCGTGTCGCCGAAACCCTCGACGGCGTGGTCCTCGTCCCGGGGCATCCCGTTGAAGAAGTGGTCCAGCGGCACGCCGGTCATGCGCGAGAAGATGTCGAGATGGATCGCGCTGATGCGGTTGGTGCCCTTCTCGTACTTCTGCAGCTGCGCCGCGGACATGCCGAAGCTCTGGGCGACGCGGCGCTGGGTCAACGACGCCTTGCGCCGTTGTTCCGCGATGCGTTGCCCGACATAAACGTCCCGTTGATCCGTCTTCTGGCCTGCCATCACTCGTCTCGCGTGCGCGCCCCCAAGGACGCGGAATCGTCGACCATCCGCTACCTCGCCCTGCGCAAGCTTAGCTGCCGGCGCACGGCTTGTCACCCTCATAACCCGTTGGCTCTCCAGCGGTATCCGCCTGCATGGATGCCGCCGCGATCGCACCGCCGGCCAAGCTCGGCCGTTCTCCGATCCGCTCTACGAGAATTCCGTTGCCGCGGCAACGGTTTCGCGGGGCCGGCGTCCCGGAGGCCTCCCATCCCGTGCGGGCCTCCCATCTCAGGAACGTCCGCGTCCCTGCGCGGTCGCCGCCCGGCGCAACGCGTCGGCGAGGGCCCCCACCGATTCC
>NZ_VRUV01000633.1:0-2359 GCF_008039455.1 Methylobacterium sp. WL116 | reverse complement strand
GGCGTGGCCCACCGCACCCCGGTGCTCACGTCGCGCACCGCCGACGAACGCGCCGGGGCGAGCCTGTTCTTCAAGGCGGAGAACCTGCAGCGCGCCGGCGCCTTCAAGTTCCGCGGCGCCTACAACGCGATCGCGGCGCTCGCCGGCGACGCGCGGGCGCGCGGCGTCATCGCCTACTCCTCGGGCAACCACGCCCAGGCGATCGCCCTCGCGAGCCGGCTGCTGAACGTGCCGGCCACCATCGTGATGCCGCAGGACGCGCCGGCGATGAAGGTCGCGGCGACGCAAGGCTACGGCGCCGAGGTGGTGCGCTACGACCGCTACACCCAGGACCGCGTCGCCCTCGGCCGCGAACTCGCGGAGGCGCGCGGCCTCACCCTGATCCCGCCCTACGACCATCCGGACGTGATCGCCGGCCAGGGAACGCTCGCCCTCGAGCTGATCGCCGAGACCGGGCCGCTCGACATGCTCGTCGTTTGCCTCGGCGGCGGCGGCATGCTGTCGGGCTGCGCCCTCGTCGCCGCCGAGCGCTCGCCCGGCTGCGCCGTGATCGGCGTCGAGCCGGAGGCCGGCAACGACGGGCAACGCTCGCTCCGTGAGGGGCGGATCGTCACGATCCCGGTGCCGCGCACCATCGCCGACGGCGCGCAGACGACGTTCCTCGGATCGCTGACCTTCCCGATCATCCAGGAGCGGGTCGCCGACATCGTGACGGTGACGGACGCCGAGCTCGTCGCCACGATGCGCTTCTTCGCCGAGCGGATGAAGCTCGTGGTCGAGCCGACCGGCTGCCTCGCGGCGGCGGCGGTGATGCACAGCCGCCTCGACGTGCGGGGCAGGCGCGTCGGCGTGGTGATCAGCGGCGGCAACATCGACCTCGCATCGTTCGCCCGGCACGTCGCGGGCTGAGGAAGGTGCGCGCCCTGGTCCTCGTCGGCGCATGCCTGTGGGCCGGCGCGGCGCGTGCGGAGGACATGGCCTTCGATGCCGAGGCATGGCCCTACAGCGCGATCGGCAAGCTCAACGTGGTGCTCGGCACCAACCGCCTCCAATCCTGCACCGCGACCCTGATCGGTCCGCGGCTCGCGCTCACCGCCGCGCACTGCCTGTGGGACGAGCCGCGCAAGCGCTGGGTCAACCCGGGCGTCGTCCACTTCGTGGCCGGGTACCGCCAGGGCGCGTATCGCGCGCACAGCCTGGCCGCCGCCTACCGCAAGCCGGACGACTACGCCTTCGCCTACGGCACCGCGCGGCCGAACATGCAGGGCGACTGGGTCCTGATCGAGCTCGCCGACCCGATCCCCGGCACGCCGCTGACGCTGGAGGATCCCGGTGCCGAAGCCGACCCGGCCGCGATCCGCCGCGAGATCCGGCGGGCGGGCTACAGCCGGCTCAAGCCCCAGCTGATGACCGCGCAGGGCGGTTGCAGCGCGTGGCGGGACCCCGGCCCGGCGCCCCTGCTGCTGCACGATTGCCGGGCGGTACCCGGCGAATCGGGCTCGGCGCTTTTGCAGGTCGAGGCGGGCAACCCCGTGGTGATCGGCGTGCTGGTGGCAGGCAGCCGGGAGGAGGGGCGGGCTCCGTCCGTCGCCGTGCCGACCGCCGCATTCCGCGAGACCGCGGCGGCGATGCTGAAAGCGCAGGCGACGACGCGCTGACGCAACCGTCGGTTCACCATGATGCCACAAAATCCGCACCTTTCGGGCCGAGCTTGGCCGGAACGCATCGCATCGGCGAGGCAATGGGCTGGGAGGCCGGGCGGCATGCAGGGTATCGGGACGAGATTGACGGTGCCGGCCCTGTCGGTCCTCCTGCTCGGACCAGGTCTCGGCGCCTGCAACACCAGCGCGAACACCGCTCTCAGCACCGGCTCGACGCGCGGCAAGCCGATGGTGGTGTCGGATACCGAGCGCGATTGCCTCGGCCGTGCGATGTACTTCGAATCGAACCGCAGCGATTCCGAAGGCCTGCTCGCGGTCGGGACCGTGGTGATGAACCGCCTGGAGAACGCCGCCTTCCCGAACGGCGGCATCTGCTCGGTGGTCGGCCAGCCGCGGCAGTTCGCGACCGGCGTGTTGACCAAGCCGATGGCCGAGAAGGACCTGCAGAAGGTCGCCGACGCCGCCGACGCAATCCTTGCCGGCGAGCGCCATCCCAAGGTCGGCCGGGCGATGTACTTCCACACCGCCGGCCGGAAATACCCGTACGACAACATGCACTACGTGGCGGTGGCCGGCGGCAACGCCTTCTACGAGAAGCGCAAGGCCGGGAGCCAGGCCCAGACCCCGCCGCCCGCCTCGACCGCGATGGCCTACGCCGAGGCGATCCCGCCGGCAGCGACCATCGCCCCGGCCGGCCC
>NZ_VRUV01000632.1:0-2376 GCF_008039455.1 Methylobacterium sp. WL116 | reverse complement strand
CCGCTCTGCACGAAGATCGGCTGGTCGTCGGACTTCAAGTCGACCCGGATCGAGGCCTGGGCGCGGCGCAACGGCGTCGAGTTCATCGGCGTCGCGCCGGCCGCGGTCACGCGGGCTTACGCATCCGCAGGATCTTGAAGAACCCGCCCGGGAAGGTCGGCGCGACGCCGATGAACTCGACGCCGTTGCGCCGCGCCCAGGCCTCGATCCGGGTCGACTTGAAGTCCGACGACCAGCCGATCTTCGTGCAGAGCGGCGCGACGATCTCCTCGACCTTCGCCACCGGTCCCTCGGTCTGCCCGAAATGGTTGGCGAGCACGATGCCGCCGCCGGGGCGGACCACCCGCAGGAACTCGGACAGGGCGGCTTCCGGGTCGGGCACCAGGGTGATCAGGAACTGCGCCACCACCGCGTCGAACGACGCATCGGCGTAGCCGAGGCGGCAGACGTCCATCACCTGCAGGCCCTTCACGTGGGTAAGGCCGCGGCGCTGCACCTTGCGGCGGGCGCGCTTCAGCATGTCCTCGGACAGGTCGACGCCGCAGACGAAGCTGGCGCGCGGGTAGTAGCCGAGCGACAGGCCGGTGCCGACGCCGGCCTCGAGGATGCGCGGGCCGCTCTCGGCGGCGGCGGCCACCGCGGCCCGGGCGGCCGGCTCGGTGAGCTTGTCGTAGACCACGTCGTAGACCGGCGCCCAGCGGGCATAGGCCTTGCGCATCAGGGCGGTGCTCGGCCCGGCCTCCGGCTCGCTCAGCATTCGTGTTCTCTTCCGGTCTCGAGGGGGATGTTCAGAGCGGGCCGCGTCGGATCACGCGGCTCTCGCCGCGCCCGCCGAGGCTGCGTCGATGCGGCGGATCGTGCCGCCGCCGAGCACGCGTCCGCGCGGGGTCTCGTCGGCGTAGATCGCGCAGGCCTGGCCCGGCGAGACCCCGTCCTCGGGCACGGCCAGGACGATCTCGGCGGCGCCGGTCGCGGGGTCGTAGTCGAGCCGCGCAAGGCGCGGCTCGCGGGTCGAGCGCACGCGCACCGCGACCGCCATGTCGGAGACGGGGCCCGGTGCCCCGAGCCAGTTCACGTCGGTGAGCCGGATGCGGTGGGTCGCCAGCGCGGTGCGCGGGCCGACCACCACGCGGGCGGTGTCGGGTTCGAGCCGGACCACGTAGAGCGGCTCGGGCGAGGCCACGCGCAGGCCGCGGCGCTGGCCGACCGTGTAGTGGATGATGCCCTCGTGGCGCCCGAGCGCCTGGCCGTCGAGATCCACGATCTCGCCCGGCCGCGCGGCGTCGGGGCGGAGCCGCGCGATCAAGTCGGCGTAGCGGCCCTGCGGCACGAAGCAGATGTCCTGGCTGTCGGGCTTCTCCGACACCACCAGCTCCAGCTCGCGCGCCAGGCGCCGGGTCTCGTCCTTGGGCAGCTCGCCGAGCGGGAACCGCAGGAAGTCGAGCTGGTCTTGCGTCGTGGCGTAGAGAAAGTAGCTCTGGTCGCGCGCCGGATCGAGGGCGCGGTAGAGCGCGCGGCGCCCGCCCTCCCCCGGCAGCGCCCGGCTCGCGACGTAATGGCCGGTGGCGAGGCAGTCGGCGTCGAGGTCGCGGGCGGTCGCCAGCAGGTCGCGGAACTTGATCGAGCGGTTGCACTCGACGCACGGGATCGGCGTCTCGCCGGCCAGGTAGCTCTCGGCGAACCGGTCGATCACCGCGTCGCGGAAGCGGTCCTCGTAGTCGAGGACGTAGTGCGGAATGCCGAGGCGCTCGGCGACGCGGCGGGCGTCGTGGATGTCCTGGCCGGCGCAGCACGCGCCCTTGCGATGGGTCGCGGCGCCGTGGTCGTAGAGCTGCAGGGTGATGCCGACGACGTCGTAGCCCTGGCGCTTCAGCAGCCCGGCCACGACGGAGGAATCGACGCCGCCGGACATGGCGACGACGACGCGCGTCTCGTGCGGGGGCTTGGCAAGATCGAGGGAGTTCATGGCGCCGGGTCTGACGGCGGCACGGGTCTGCGAAGATCCCGCCGCACGGGCCTGTCTATAGTGTGTGTCGTTCGGCGTTTCCAGGGCGCGTCCCGATCGCCGCGGTCGACCGCCCCGGCAAGTCCTGCCGGGCACGCGGCAGCATCGGCCCGCGGCGGCATGATCCCCCAGCCGGTCCGCCGCCGAAAGACGATGTTTCTCAGTCTCTTGGCTCGGCGCACGCGCTGGCCTGTCGCTTGCTCCACTGCCGGCAGGAGAGCGTGCATGGCGGTGGGAACGACGGACTTCGTGGATGCGGCGGCGCGGGCATCCGCCCGCGCGACGACGCGCGACCTGGCGGATGCGGCGGCGGCGCATGCCCGCTTCGGCCGCGATCTCGAAGCCGCCACCGCCAAGGACAACGCCCAGGC
>NZ_VRUV01000631.1:0-2378 GCF_008039455.1 Methylobacterium sp. WL116 | reverse complement strand
CGCTCGCCCCTGCCCCGATACGCCCGCCCGAGGAGGCCGCGTTGTGGTGGAGGCAGGATGGCGGGGTCGTCGGGCGACGAAGGTCGCGCCTGCGGTCAGCTTCCGGCGCCGCGGTCGAGCACCGTCACGGCGCGGCGGTTCTGCGACCAGCACGAGATGTCGTTGCAGACCGCGACCGGGCGTTCCTTGCCGTAGGAGACGGTGCGCATCCGCCCGGCGGCGATGCCGCGCGAGGCGAGGTAGTCGTTCACCGCCTGGGCGCGGCGGGCACCCAGCGAGAAGTTGTACTCGCGGGTGCCGCGCTCGTCGGCATGGCCCTCGATGAGGAAGCTGTAGCGCGGGTAGCGCTGCAGCCAGGCCGCCTGCTTGTCGAGGGTGCCGGTCGCGGTGGGCGTCAGGTCGGTCGAGTCGGATTCGAAGAACACCCGGTCGCCGACGTTGACGACGAAGTCCTGCGCGCTGCCGGGGGTGGAGGCGCCGCCGCCGAAGGCGGAGGCGTCGGCGAGGTCCTTGTCGCTGCTGCAGGCCGAGACGGCGAGGCCGGCGCAGAGGGCGAAGCTCAGGGAGGCGGCGCGGAAGGTGGCGGCGCGGAAGCGCGCGGATCGGGGCATGTCTGTCACTCCACGAGCGGACGGTGTGCGCCGGCCCGGTCCCGGGTCGCGGCAGGTCGGCGCGTTGATGTCCGCGCGATCAAACGAGATTGGGCTTTAAGCCTGTCGGGTTAAGCGAAGGTTCCATCAAGCTTGACGCCGGGTTTCCAACGGAGCCGGCCCGCCGCCGATGTGTCGTGGCGCACGCAGGACTCGCGGCGCTAGGACCGACGTCGCGGGCCCCGTCAGGCACCCGCATTGCGGCGGCCGCGCGGCCCGGCCTCGCGCAAGCGTCGATTCGACCGGAGCGTTGCGGCGGCGCAACAACGGCGCGTCGCGGGCGAGCCCGCGTGGGCATGCGGGGCCGGGGGCGGCGCGCGTTAGGGAAGCGTTAACGCTCGCGGCCTCCACTGGGGCGAAACCTGCCGACCGGATCCACCCCGATGCATCCCGCCCAGAGCGTGCTCATTGTCGAGGACAGCTACCTGCTCCTCGAGATCGTCGCGTCGCTGTGCGAGACGCAGGGCATCCGCGTCATCGAGGCGTCGAGCGGCGAGGCCGCGCTGACGATCCTGCGCGAGCGCGGCCGCACGATCGACTGGCTGTTCACCGACATCCGCCTGCCCGGCCTGATCGACGGCTGGAGCGTGGCCGAGGCCTTCCGCGCGATGCATCCCGACCGGCCGGTGGTCTACACCTCGACCGCCCCCGGCCTGCCGCCGCGCGCCGTCCGCGGCGGCCTCTACCTGCGCAAGCCGTTCCAGATCCGCGACATCGAGCAGGTGGTGCGGATGATGGCGCAGGGCGTCACCGACGAGCCGCTCCGCGCCGCGATGTGATCGTCGCCCGGTCGCGCCGGGGCGTCACGCGACCCGCCCCGGCTCACGCGGCCGCGGAGCGGAACATCGCGACGATCTCCGGCGCGCCGATCCAGGCCTCGACCCGCGCGCAGGCGAGGTCGCTCGGCTCCGCGGCGTCGTACAGGGCGAAGCTCGCCGCCAGGAAGCCGGGCAGGTCGTACAGGACCGGGAAGGCGTCGCCGCGGGGCTTGGTCTTGAACAGGTACGAGCCGGTGAGCCCGTAGATCTCGGCGATCGGCGGATAGACCGGCCAGACCACGTCGCGGGCGAGCTCGTCGCCGAGGTAGTCCTCGATCTCCACCGGCTCCGGCGCGAAGCCGCTCTCGACCAGCAGGCGCCGGGCGATGTCGGCGACGACGAAGACCTTCGGGTGGTTGATCACGTGCATGAAGGCGCCGCGCCGGCTCCAGCGGCTCATCTCGCGCTCGAGCCCGAAGGCGACCGTGGCCCCGCCGCCGATCAGCTCGCGGACCGCCGGCTCCCACTGGTCGAGATAGCCGAGCCGCCGGAACACGTCCTCGCGGAACAGCCGCCCGGCCTGGGTCGCGGTGAGGCCGAGGCGGTGGGCGCACAGGGCGATCGCCGAATGGTACTGCCCGAGCGGCGAGCGCGCGAGCTTCAGCGCCGCGAGGTCCTCGACCCGGCCGGCATAGACCATGTCCGGATGGAAGGCCGAGAACACGATCGTCGGAAACAGCTTGGTGCGCGGGTCGCGCCGGCGCAGGACCGCGATGTCGCCGCCGGGGAGCAGCCCGGCCGGGAACAGCTGCGAGAACACGTGGTCGGAGGCGGCGAGCGTCGACACCAGCCCGTCGATGTCGCCGAGGTCGCGCCCGAGCGTCCCCATCGGCAGGAAGCGCACCGGGCTGTTGGGCGCCAGCAGCCGCATCGCCTGGGCCACGCCGCGCGCCTGGCAGTTGCCGAGCAC
>NZ_VRUV01000630.1:0-2380 GCF_008039455.1 Methylobacterium sp. WL116 | reverse complement strand
TCCGCGGTGCCGGGGGGCGGCGCGCCGGGCGTGGTGCCGGGGCGGTAGGCGACCGCGGGGCGGATCAGGTCGGCGAGCCGCTCGAGGATGTCCACGCGCACGGCGCGCCCGCCGCAGACGCGGAAGCCGGCGGCGCGATAGAGCCCCTTGGCGATCTCGGGATCGACCTTGATCGAGGTGCGGCCGGAGCCGGCGAGATGCCCGATCTCGTCGAGGCCGCGCTGCTCGAGGCCGCCGTTCTGCAGGGCCCAGAGCTGGGCGGCCAGCGTCCGCGGCGCCGGCTTGAGCAGGGCCGGCAGGAACAGGTGGTAGGCGCCGAAGCGGACGCCGTGCCGGCGCAGCGCGCCGCGGCCGTCCTGGTCGAGCGTGCGCATCTCCTGCGCCACGCGGGCGCGCTCCAGCACGCCGAGCGCCTCGACGACCTGGAAGCCGATGCCCTTGGCGAGGCCCGTGAGGTCGGCGGCGGTCTCGATCTCGATCAGCGGGCCGAGCAGGCGCGTCACGTGCGCCTTCAGCCAGGCGTCGAGGCGCGCCACCACCTTCTCGCGGGCGGGGCCGGCGAGCGCCTCGTCGGCGAGCAGGCGGATCTGGGGCGCGAAGATCTTGTCGCCGGGGGCGAGCTTGGCCACCGGAGCGCCGGTCCAGCGGATCACGCCGTCGTGGCTCAGCACCAGCGAGGCGTCGGCGGCTGCGGCGAAGCGCTCGGCGCGGGCCTCGATCTCGCCGGCGAGGCCCTTCTCGGCGGCGCTGCGGAGCGTCTTGGCCTCGTGGCCCTCGGCGCTGGCATCGGGCACGAACAGGAAGCCGTGGAGGTGGCCGACATGTTGACCCTCGACGGTCACGTCACCGTCGGGGGTAATCTGGGCTTCGAGCATCGTGTTCTCTCTCAGGCGCCGCATCAGGACGCTGGTGCGCCGATCGACGAAGCGGCTCGCGAGGCGTTCGTGCAGGGCGTCGGACAGCCTGTCCTCTACCCGACGCGTCTCGCCCTGCCAATGTTCCGGATCGCGAAGCCAATCGGGGCGGTTGGCGACGAAGGTCCAGGTGCGCCCGTGGGCGATCCGGCGCGACAGGGTCTCGATGTCGCCGTCGGTGCGGTCGATCATCGCCACCTGCTCGGCGAACCAGGTGTCGGGGATGCGACCGGCCATGCCCTTCATCAGGAAGCGGTAGAGCTCGGCCACCAGGTCGGCATGCACCTGCGGGTGGACCTTGCGGTAGTCCGGCACGCCGCAGACGTCCCACAGGCGGCGCACCGCGGACTGGCTCCGCGACAGGTCGCGGATGTCGTCCTCCTTCATCAGGATCTCGAGGGCCTGCTGGTCCTCGCCCATCGGCGCCCGCGTCAGGCCGGGCTCGCTCGGATGCACGTCGAGGCTCGCCTGCAGCGCCTCGAGGGAGCCGTAGTCGAGGTCCGGGTTGCGCCATTGCAGGATGCGCAAGGGGTCGAAATCGTGGTTCTCCAGCCGCTCGATCATCTCGGGCTCGAACGGGCGGCAGCGCCCGGTCGAGCCGAAGGTGCCGTCCGAGAGGTGGCGCCCGGCGCGGCCCGCGATCTGCCCGAGCTCGGCGGGCGTCAGCTTGCGGAAGCGGGTCCCGTCGTACTTCCAGGTGGCGGCGAAGGCGACGTGGTCGACGTCGAGGTTGAGGCCCATCCCGACGGCGTCGGTGGCGACGAGATAGTCGACGTCGCCGGACTGGTAGAGCTCGACCTGCGCGTTGCGGGTGCGCGGCGAGAGCGCGCCGAGCACCACGGCGGCGCCGCCGCGCTGGCGCCGGATCAGCTCGGCGATGGCGTAGACCTCCTCGGCCGAGAACGCGACGATCGCGGTGCGCCGCGGCATCCGCCCGAGCTTCTTCTCGCCGGCATAGGTCAGCGTCGACAGGCGCGGGCGCGTGGTGGTGTGGACGTTGGGGATCAGCGCCCGCACCAGAGGCAGGATCGTCGAGGAGCCGATCAGCAGGGTCTCCTCGCGGCCGCGCTGGTTCAGCAGGCGGTCGGTGAAGACGTGGCCGCGGTCCATGTCGGCGGAGAGCTGAATCTCGTCGATCGCCACGAAGGCGACGTCGAGGTCGCGCGGCATCGCCTCGATGGTGGAGATCCAGTAGCGCGGCCGGTCCGGCTTGATCTTCTCCTCGCCGGTGACCAGCGCGACCTTGTCGACGCCGACGCGGGCCACGACCCGCAGGTAGACCTCGCGGGCGAGCAGCCGCAGCGGCAGGCCGATCATCCCGGTGGGATGGGCCAGCATGCGCTCGATCGCCAGGTGCGTCTTGCCGGTGTTGGTCGGCCCCAGCACCGCCGTGACCCCGCGCGCGCGGGCCGAGGGCGGAAGGGAGCGGCGGTGCTGGAGGATCGGAGCAATCCCTTCGGCGCTGG
>NZ_VRUV01000062.1:0-14278 GCF_008039455.1 Methylobacterium sp. WL116 | reverse complement strand
GCGCCCGCCCGATCCGCGTCCGAGCCCGCGAGCCGGAGCCGAAGGCGCTGCGCCGCCTCGCGGTGGCCGATCCGAAGGTCGAGCAGCCGACGCTGCAGCGGCTCTATCTCACCCCGTCCTGCATCACCGCCCGCGACGGCGGCTGCCACGATCTCGAGCTGCTCGCCGAGGTGCTCGGCGGCGGCTCGACCTCCTATCTCTACCGCAAGCTGGTGATGGAGAGCGGCCTCGCGGTCAACGCGGGCGCCTGGTACATGGGCTCGGCGATCGACGACACCCGCTTCTCCGTCTACGCGGTGCCCGCCGAGGGCGTCAGCCTGGAGAAGCTGGAGGCCGAGGTCGACCGCGTGCTGCGGCGCGTGCCGTCGGATGCGCTGAACGCCGAGGCGATCGAGCGGGCCAAGACCCGCCTCGTGGCCGAGACGGTGTATTCCTCCGACAGCCAGTCCTCGCTCGCCCGCATCTACGGTTCCGCGCTCGCCATCGGCGAGACCATCGAGGAAGTGCGGCGCTGGCCGTCCGACATCGAGGGCGTCACCCGGGAGCGCCTGGCCGAGGCGAGCGAGCGCTGGCTGACGCCGTCGCGCTCGGTCACCGGCTACCTCGTCAAGTCCAGCGACCCGGACGCACCGATGGCCATCGCCGCCGAGTAGGGACGTTCGGCCTGCGGCGCCCGGCGCCGCACCCAGACATCAAGAACAACGAGGTCGTCCATGAACTTCGCCGACACCGACCTGGCCGAGACCCCGGTCCGCTCCAAGGCGAGTCCGGCCAAGGCGCTGCCGATCCAGACCGCCGCCGGCATCGAGGCGTGGCACGTCGAATCGCCGGTGGTGCCGATGATCGCCCTGGCCTTCACCTTCGAGGGCGGCGCGGCGCAGGACCCCGAGGGCAAGTCGGGCTGCGCCCAGATGCTGGCACGCCTCCTCGACGAGGGCGCGGGCGATCTCGGCTCCGACGCCTTCCAGGAGCGGCTCGCGGCGCGCGCCATCGAGCTGTCGTTCCATGCCGGCCCCGACGCGATCGGCGGCTCGCTGAAGATGCTGGTCAAGCACGCCGACGAGGCGATCGAGCTGCTGGCCCTGGCGCTCGCAAAGCCGCGCTTCGACGCCGACGCGATCGAGCGGGTCCGCGGCCAGGTGATCGCCGGCCTGCGCTACCAGCAGAACGATCCGGGCGTGATGGCCTCGCGCCGCTTCTTCGCCGAAGCGTTCGCCGGGCACGCCTACGGACGCCCGTCCTCGGGCACGATCGAGGCGGTCTCGGCGATCACCCGCGACGACCTCGTGGCGATGCATGCCCGGCTGCTCGGTCGCGGCGCGGTGAAGGTCGCAGCCGTCGGCGCGATCGGCGCCGAGCAGCTTGCCGCGAGCCTCGACCGCGCCTTCGGTGCGCTGCCCGAGGCCGGCGGCCTGCGCGCGATCGAGCGGACCACGGTGGGCGACCTCGGCAAGCGCGTCGTCGTCGATCTCGACGTGCCGCAATCGGTGATCCGCTTCGGCATGGCTGGCGTCGCCTGGCGCGACCCCGACTTCATTCCCGCCTACGTGCTCAACCACATCCTCGGCGGCGGCGCCTTCACCTCACGGCTGTTCCAAGAGGTCCGCGAGAAGCGCGGCCTCGCCTACTCGGTCGGGACCTCGCTGGTCAGCCACCGCTCGGCGGCGATGACCTGGGGCTACACCGCGACCAAGAACGAGCGCGTCGGCGAGGCGCTGTCGGTCATCGGCGACGAGATCAACCGCCTGATCGCCGACGGCCCGGACGACGAGGAGTTGCAGAAGGCCAAGGACTACCTGACCGGCTCCTACGCACTCGGCTTCGACACCTCGACCAAGATCGCCCACCAGCTGGTGCAGATCGCGTTCGAAGGCCTCGGGATGGACTACATCGAGCGCCGCAACGCCCTGGTATCCTCGGTCACGCAGGACGACATCCGCCGCGCCGGCGCGCGGACCTTCGCCGACGGCCGGATGCTGGTCGTCGCCGCGGGGCGGCCGGTCGGCCTCTGACACAGGCTCGATGACCCCCGTCGTGGGGACTGTTCCATCTCTTCGCGGTGCCGCACGTTCTTTCGCCGGACCGGCGACCGCTTCGACGGAAGATGCTCTCGCCGATGCAGCTCACCGGGATCCACCATCTCACCGCCATCACCGCGCGGGCCGCGGAGAACCACGCGTTCTACACCCGCGTGCTCGGCCTGCGGCTCGTCAAGAAGACGGTGAACCAGGACGACGTCTCGGCCTACCACCTGTTCTACGCCGACGGGCTGGCCTCGCCCGGCACCGACGTGACCTTCTTCGACTGGCCGGCGCCGCCCGAGCGGCGCGGGACGAACAGCATCACCCGCACGCACCTGCGCGTCGCCGGCCCGGCGGCGATCGACGCTTGGCGCGAGCGCCTCGCGCGGGAGGGCGTGGCCCACTCCGAGCCGGTCGAGCGCGACGGACGCCTGACCCTGGATTTCGAGGATCCGGAAGGCCAGCGCCTGAGCCTCGTCGACGACGGCGGCGCGGGCGATGCGCACCCCTGGGCCGGCAGCCCGGTGATGCCCGAGCATCAGATCCGCGGGCTCGGCCCGATCCGCCTCGCCGTCGCTCAGCCGGAGCGGACCGGCTCGGTGCTCGTGGACGTCCTCGGGATGCGGCATGACCGCAGCTTCGAGGCGCCTGAGGGAACGGTCCACGTCTTCGCCATGGGGGAGGGCGGGTCGGCCGCCGAGGTGCAGCTCGTCGGCGACGCCTCCGCCCCCGCCCGCCAGGGCGCCGGCGCGGTGCACCACGTCGCCTTCCGCATCCCCGATGCGGATTACGCAGCCTGGGCCGACCGGCTCCAGGTGCGGCGGATGCCGTCGAGCGGTCCGGTCGACCGCTACTACTTCCGTAGCCTGTATTTCCGCGAGCCGAACGGCATCCTGTTCGAGATCGCCACCGACGGCCCCGGCTTCACCGCCGACGAGCCGCTCGACCGGCTCGGTCAGGGCCTCGCCCTGCCGCCGTTCCTCGAGCCGCGGCGCGCCGAGATCGAGGCCGGGCTGAAGCCGCTCTAGGTCGGATCGCCGCGGGTATTAAGAGCGATTCCAATCAGTTGCGGTTGCATAGCTGTGTGTCGTCGGCGCGTCTTGACCTGCGTTCCGCACCTGCGAAAAGACCGCCAAACCCATCGGGATTCGGGACACCTCAGTCGATGAGCAAGTTCTACGAGGAGCGCGTTCTGTCGGTCCACCACTGGACCGACACGCTCTTCTCCTTCCGCACGACCCGCGATCCGGCCTTCCGCTTCCGGAACGGCGAGTTCACGATGATCGGCATCGAGGTCGAAGGCCGGCCGCTGCTGCGCGCCTACAGCGTCGTCTCGGCCAACTACGAGGAGGAGCTGGAATTCTTCTCGATCAAGGTCGAGGCCGGCCCGCTCACCTCGAAGCTGCAGCACCTCAAGGTCGGCGACCCGATCATCGTCGGCAAGAAGCCCACCGGCACGCTGGTGCTCGACAACCTGCTTCCGGGCAAGAACCTCTACCTCCTCGGTACCGGCACCGGGCTCGCGCCCTTCATGTCGATCATCAAGGACCCGGAGACCTACGAGCGCTTCGAGAAGGTCGTGCTCGTCCACGGCTGCCGGCAGGTGCAGGAGCTCGCCTACGGCGAGACCATCACCGAGAGCCTGCCGAAGCACGAGTTCCTCGGCGAGATGATCAGCGCGCAGCTGATCTACTACCCGACCGTGACCCGCGAGCCGTTCCGCAACCGCGGCCGCATCACCGACCTGATGACCTCGGGCAAGCTGTTCGAGGATATCGGCCTGCCGAACATGTCGGTCGAGAACGACCGCTTCATGCTCTGCGGCAGCCCCGACATGATCCGCGACACCCGCGAGCTGCTGACCAACGGCGGCTACGAGGAGGGCAACCACGGCGAGGCCGGTCACTACGTGATCGAGAAGGCCTTCGTCGAGAAGTAGGGTCTTCCGGGACCCGCCGAGAACCACCGTCGTCGTCCCGGGTCGGCGCAGCGGGGCCCGGGATCCAGAACCGCCGAGGGCGCAAGTTGGAGCAGGACCTGCGGTTCCGGAGCGCGGGTTCGCCTTCGGCGCCCCGGGATGACGGGGAGGGCATGGCCACCGTGATCGCTCGCGCGATCGTTTCGGGCAGATGCGCCCTTCTCAATCCCGCGCCGGAATCCCCACCAGACCCCGCACCTCCTGAGCCAGGTCCGACAGGCTGACCGAGCCCTTGCTGATCACCCGGTCCGCCTGCCCGGCGAGCCGGCGTCGGTCCTCGGCCGTGATGTCCTTGGCGGTGAGCACCACCACGGGGATGTCGCGCCACTCCGCCCGCGTCCGCAGGGCGCGCAGGAAGCCGAAGCCGTCCATCTCCGGCATCATCAGGTCGAGGAGAACGAGGGCGGGCTTCTCCCGCGCCACCTCCTCCAGCGCGATTTTGCCGTGCTCGGCCGAGCGCACCGGAAAGCCCTCGCGTTCTAGGAAGGTCGTCACGCGCTCGCGGGCGTCGGGATCGTCCTCGACGACGAGGATCGGTCCCTCGGCATTGCCGGGACGGAACCGGTCGGTGACGGCCTTGAGGTGCCCCCACTCGATCGGCTTGTGCAGGTAGTCGGTGGCGCCGAGCGAGAAGGCGAGGTTCTGCTCGTCGAGCACCGTCACCATGATGATCGGCGTCGCGCCGAGCTCGGGGTCGGCCCGGAGCGCGCGCAGCACCGACCAGCCGTCCATCCGCGGCATGGTCACGTCGAGGAGGATCGCGCGGGGACGCAGGGCCCTGGCCCGTTCCAGGCCCTGGCGTCCGTCCTCCGCCGTGGAGACGACGAAGCCTTCCTTCTCGAGGAAGCGCGCGAGCAGGTCGCGCGTCGCCGCATCGTCGTCGATGACGAGGATGCGGTTTCCCACCGCCGTATCCTCCCCGTGTGCCGCTCCGGCGTCGGGGCCGGAGAACTGCGCCGGCAGGATCAGCGTGAAGGTGCTGCCTGCGCCCTCCCGGCTCGCGACCTCGACGGTGCCGCCCAGCAGCTCGGCGAAGGCGCGGGTGATCGAGAGGCCGAGCCCGGTGCCGCCGAAGCGTCGGGTCGTGGAGGCGTCGGCCTGGGTGAAGCGCTCGAACAGCCGCCCGACCTGCTCGTCGGTCATCCCGATCCCGGTATCGCTGACCGCGAAGCAGAGCCTGGCCTCCGCATCGCGCGTCACGGCGAGGCCGATGCGACCGTTCTCGGTGAACTTCGCCGCGTTGCTCAGAAGGTTGATCAGGCACTGGCGCAGCTTGGTCACGTCGGTATGCGCCGTGCCGACGTCCTCGGCGATCGTCAGGTCGAGAGCGTTCTCCTTCTTGGCGATCAGACCCTCGACCGTGGCGGCGACCTCGGCCACGACCTCGGCGACGGAGAAGTCCTCGGCGTAGATCTCCACGCGCTCGGCCTCGATCTTCGACAGGTCGAGGACGTCGTTGATCAGCCCGAGAAGGTGGCGGGCGTTCGACTCGATCTTCTTCATGTCGGCGATCAGCGAGGGCTCGCCGAGGTCTTCCAGCTCCTCCTGCAGCATCTCGGAATAGCCGATCACCGCGGAAAGCGGCGTGCGCAGCTCGTGGCTCATGTTAGCCAGGAACTGGCTCTTGGCGCGGTTGGCGTCCTCCGCCGCCTGACGAGCCGCCTCGACGGCGGCCTCGGCCGCCTTGCGCTCGGTGATGTCGGTATGCGTGCCGACCCATTCCCGCAGGCGCCCGTCCTCGGCGAGGATCGGCACGGCGCGCACCGCCATGTGGCGGTACTCGCCGTCGGCCCGGCGCAGGCGGTGCTCGGTCTCGTAGGGCTGCAGTGTCGAGACCGCCACGGTCCAGGCCTCGGCCGTATGCCCCCGGTCGTCCACGTGGATCGCGTCGAGGAAGCCCTCGCCGCCATAGGCCGCGTCGTCCTGGCCGGTGAAGCGCGTCCAGGAGGCCTGCCGCGGGTGCAGGGTACCCTCGGCCGTCGCGGTCCAGACGATCGACGCGCTCGCTTCGATCAGCGAGCGGAAGCGCTCCTCGCTGCGGCGCATGCGCTCCTCGACCATCCAGCGCAGGGTCTCGTCGAGAACGACGATGCCGACGCCCTCGATCGCCGGCTCGACCTCAGAGGAGGTGCCGCGGAGGGGATAGAAGCTCATTGAGAAGCGGCGCACGCCGCCGGGTGCCGAGGGCGTCGGGACGGCGACCGGCACGTCGGGCGTCACCAGCCCTTCGTGGAGGGCCGCGGCGAGCTTCGGACCCAGGGCGTCGGCGAGGGTCGGCAGCATCGCCCAGATCGGGGCGCCGAGGTCGGCGCCGAAGCCGCGCTCGCTCATCACCGCCAGCGCCCGGTTCATGTGGCGGATCTTGAGATCGCGGTCGAGGAAGCCGAGGCCGACGGGGGCATTGGCGAGCACCCCGTCAAGCAGGCCCGACATCCGCATCGCCTCCCGGCGGCGGACGAGGGCGAGGCGGGCGAGGAGCACGATCGCCACGACCGCGCAGACCGCCGTGAGGATCGACAGCAGCAGGGAACGCGCTGCGTCGCGGCTGCGATCGGCCTCCATTCGCCGGGCGATCGAGGCCTGCAATCCGGCGGTCTCGGCGCGGATCGCGTCCATCTGCTGCTTGCCGACGCCGGTGCGGACGATCTCGGTCGCCGCATCGAAGCTCACGTCCCGCCGCGCGGCGACGACCCGGGCCGCGAAGTCGCGCTTGTCCGCGATGAGAGCGGCAAGGGACGTCCCGCCCTGGCGCAGCGGCACCTGGGCGAGGCTGCCGAGCCCGGTGAGACCGGTGTCGATCGCGCCGAGCGCCTTCTGGTAGGGCTCGAGGTAGACGTCGCCGCCGACGAGGACGTAGCCGCGCTCGCCGGTCTCGAGGTCCTTCACCGCCGAGAGCAGCCGCTCGAGCCCTGAGATCCGGGTGTTTCCGGCCGCGACCGCCGCGCGGCTCGCCTCGCCGCCGACGTAGTTCCAGCCACCCGCCACCAGGGCGACGATCAGGAGGCCGAAGGCGACCGGCGAGCCGAGCAGCCCGGCGAAGGGCCGTGCGCGGCGCCAGTTCGACCGACGCAGGAACGAGATCGATCGGGGGCTCACCACGCGACGACCATCCCGAACCCGCCCCGCATCGCAGCACCACCCGCGGCGAGCGGGTGTTTCGTATCGGTGATCATCTCGGGCGCCTCGGATCGGCCCGGCGACGTGCCGAGGCGACCTGCGCAGACATAGACGGGACGGGGCGGTTGTCGAAGCCTTACCCGTCGAAGCTCGGGCGGCCGCGAAGCCGCATCAGGTCTCGACGAGGCCGGTCGTGGCGCCGGAGGCTTCCGAATCCGCCCGTCCATGCGGCAGGGCGAGGTATTCGGTCGATCGCATCTCGATCAGCCGGGACACGGTGCGGTCGAACTCGAAGGCCTCGCGGCCCTCGCGGACCGTGTAGAGGTCCTGCGCTTCCGCCGCGGCCGAGGCGACGAGCTTCACGTGGCGGTCGTACAGGGTGTCGATCAGGGTGATGAAGCGCTTGCACTCGTTGCGGTTCTGCTCGCCCATCACCGGGATGTCCTCGACGATCACCGTGTGGAAGGCCCGGGCGACCGCCATGTAGTCGGAGGCGCCGAGCGGCTGGGCGCAGAGGTCGGCGAAGGAGAACCGGGCGACGCCGGCCGCCTCCTGCGGCACCGGCACGGCGCGGCCGTGCACGGCGATCGTCGCCGACCGGCCCTTGGCCTTCCCGGTCAGCCCCTTGAACGCGGCATCGATCGCGGCCCGGGCCTCCGCGTCCGCGGGCACATGGTAGACCGGTGCGCCGCCGAGCTTCTCCAGGCGGAAATCCGTGCGCGAATCCAGGCGCAGCACCTCGACCCGGTCCTTCAGCTCCTCGACGAAGGGCAGGAACAGCGCGCGGTTGAGGCCGCCCTCGTAGAGGCGGTCCGGCTCGACGTTCGAGGTCGCGACCACCGTCACGCCGCGCCTGAACAGCGCACCGAACAGCCGGCCGAGGATCATCGCGTCGGCGATGTCGGTGACCGTGAACTCGTCGAAGCACAGCAGCGTCGCCTCGTCGGCGAGCGCGTCGGCGACGGGGCCGATCGGATCGTCGCCCTTCACCTCGCCGCGCTTCAGCGCCTGGCGGTAGGCGTGGATGCGCTCGTGCGCGTCGGCGAGGAAGCCGTGGAAGTGGACGCGGCGCTTCGGCCCGGGGGCGGCCTCGTGGAACAGGTCCATGAGCATGGTCTTGCCGCGCCCGACCGAGCCCCAGATGTAGAGGCCCTTCGGCGGCCCGACGCTGTCCTTCCGCGAGAACAGCCAGCCGAGCGCGCTGCCCTTCTTGGCGCGACGCCTCCGCTCGAGGTCGAGGACCAGGCGGTCGAGGGCGCGCACCAGCCGCGCCTGGGCCGGGTCGCGCTCGATCGCGCCGGAGGCGATCAGCGCCTCGTAGCGATCGTGGACGGGGCCGGGAGAAAGCGCACCGCTGCGCGCATCGGCGGAGGGCGCATGGCTCGGCGAGGTTGGGCTCACGGCTTCCGGCTCACGACCACGGGATCCTGCTCGGCATCCGCGCGGTGCTGCAACGCGGGACCCGTCCCAACCGTCTGCCGCGCGCGGGCGGGTCGATCAACCCCGCGTCGCACCGCGATGCAACAGAAGTGGTTCCATCCCCTGGGTGCATGTCAGCCCTGGCGACGCGACGCGACGACAGATTGTTGCATTGCACAATCGGCTTGGCGGTGCGAGATCCTGCCTGCCTCGAGGGAGGGCACGCCCGGATGCGCGCACCCAGCGCGCCGATACCGGAGACCTGCACATGGCATTGCCCGAGCCGAAACCGGCGGGACACACGATCCGACGCCTGCGCGCGAGCGACCGCGCGCAGATCCTCGCCTACTTCCTGCGCCTGGACCCCGAAACCCGCGCGAACCGGTTCATGGGAAGCGTCGGCGAGGCCGGGATCCGTGCCTATGCCGAGCGCGCCGTCACGGCCGACGGATTGATCTTCGGTGCCTTCGTGTCCGGCACCCTGCGCGGGGTCGCGGAGCTGCGACCGTCCGGCCCGGGTGCGACGCCGCTCGATCTCGGCAGGCAGGCCGAGGCGGCCTTCGCGGTGGAGCGCGCCTACCGGCGTCGCGGCATCGGCGGGGCGCTGTTCACGCGGATCACGGAAGCGGCGCGCAATCGTGGCGTCGGCGATTTGCACGTGCGGTGCTTGGCCATGAACGGACCGATGCGCCGCCTCGCGATCCGGCACGGCGCCGACCTGCAGGCCAGCGGGACGGAGGCCGAGGCCGCCGTGCACCTCGAACGGCCCACCCCGTTCTCGCTCTGGCACGAGAGCATCGCCGAGGCGTTCGACCTGACGATCGCGGCGCTTCAGTCGCGAAACCCGCCGCCCGCGTGAGAACGATCGCGCCCCCGCTCAACCGATCGGGTCGGCCACCAGGGCGAAGGTGAGCAGGTCGACCGAAGCGGCCCCGCCGCGCAGCAGGGCGCGGGCGGCGGCGTTGGCGGTCGCGCCGGTGGTGGTGACGTCGTCGACGAGGAGGACGCGCCGTCCCTGGATGCCGGCCCGATGCGCCGCCGGCACCCGGAAGGCGCCCTGAAGGTTCTCGGCACGCCCGGCGCGAGTCAGCCCGACCTGCGAGCGCGTCGCCTTCACCCGCGCCAGGGCCCGCGGCAAGAACGGCAGGCTGCCGGCCCGGGCGACCGGCCGCGCCAGCAGCGCCGCCTGGTTGAACCGCCGCCGCCACAGGCGCCAGCGATGCAGCGGCACCGGCACGACGCAGTCGGCCTCCGCGATCAGCGCCGCGCCGGACGCCGCCATCATCGCGGCCATCGCCTTGGCGAGGTCGAGGCGGTCCTGGTACTTCAGGCGATGGACGAGGCTGCGGGCGGTGTCGTTGTAGAGCGCCACGGCGCGGGCCCGCGCGAAGACCGGCGGCTCGCTGATCGCCCGCGGCGACAGCAGGGGACCGATTCCGAGATCGACGGCGAACGGGGTGCCGTACCGCGCGCAGCACGGCTCCTCGATGAAGCGCAGGCCGGCCCAGCAGGACGGGCAGAGCGCGCCGGGATCGGCGGTCGCCGCGCCGCAGCCGGCGCAGGACGGCGGGTAGACGAGACCGACCAGGGCGCGGGCGACGCGACCCAGAACGGCGAAAGGCCGCGCGCCCTTCGACGCACGGCCGATCTCGATGCTCGATGTCTCAGGCGCATGCACCGCCCGATCCGTCCGCCGCGTCGACGCGATCGGGAGCGCGCCTCAGCGCGTCGTCGGCGCGGTCTGATCGTTGCGGCGGGCCTCGGCATTCGCGCGATGGCGGCCTATGGCGCAGCCGGCCGCAGCGCCGACGAGCCCATGATGGCCGGCATAGTGCCCGGCGATCCCGCCGACGATGGCGCCCTTGATGCAACCCTTGGCATCGGCGGCCGAGCCGAAAGCGACGATCGAGAGGGCCAGCGCGGCCCCGGACAGGAAGCGGATCATGGGATGGGACTCCGGTACGCGGCCGAGCGGCCGATGGAACTGACCAGGAACGGCGACGCCCCGGTCCCGTTCCACCCTCTCAGAAGTGTGATCGTCGTCCGGCCCTCGCCACCCGTCGGTCGCGCCGCTGGCAAGACAGCGATCCGAGCGCCATGTGATGGGGCAGATGACAGCGCCTTCGCCCCTGTTCGACACCGTCCTCGCCCGCCGACGCTTGGCGCGGGCGCAGCGTGCGGGCTTTGCCGATTTCCTGATCGCCCGTGTCGCGGAGGATCTCGACGATCGCCTCGGCGCGGTGCTGCGTGACTTCACCCGAAGCCTCGATCTCGCGACGCCGACCGCGGCGGCCGCGCGCGTCCTGTCGGCGCGTTACCCCGACGCGACGGTCCTACGCCTCGCGCCGATCCTGGACCGGGCCGTGCCCGGCGTCCGGCAAGCGGTCGCCGACCCCGAGGCGCTGCCGGCCGCGCCCGAGGGTTTCGACCTCGCCGTGTCGCTGCTGGCGCTCCAGGGCGTCAACGATCTTCCCGGAACGCTGGTGCAGCTCCGCCGTTCGCTTCGCCCCGACGGGCTGTTCCTCGGCTGCCTGCTCGGCGGCGCCACCCTGAACGAGCTGCGGGCGAGCTTCGCCCAGGCCGAAAGCGAGGTCGAGGGCGGCGTCAGCCCGCGGGTCGCGCCGTTCGCCGAGGTGCGCGAGGCCGGCGCCCTGTTGCAGCGCGCCGGCTTCGCCCTGCCGGTCGCCGACACCGAGACCGTGACGGTGCGCTACGCAGACCCGTTTTCCCTGATGCGGGACCTGCGCGCCATGGGCCTGACCAACGCGCTGGTCGAGCGCCGCCGCACGCCCCTGCGGCGGGCGACGCTGATGCGGATGGCGGACATCTACGCGTCGCGCTTCGCCGACGCGGACGGGCGGCTTCGCGCCAGCTTCGAGATCCTGTGGCTCACCGGCTGGGCGCCGCATGCGAGCCAGCAGGTCCCGCTGAAGCCCGGCAGCGCGAAGGCACGGCTCGCCGACGCCCTCGGCACCATCGAGTTGAACCCGAGCGAGAGGATTCCGCGATGAAGCAACCTGGCCCCGACCATCCGATCACCATCACGCCGCATCCGGGCCGCGTCCGGGTGATGCTCGACGGCGTCGCCGTCGCCGAGAGCGAGCGGGTGCTTTCCCTCAAGGAAGCGTCGTACCCTCCGGTTCTCTACATTCCGCGCAGCGATGCCGACCTCTCGCGTTTCACGAAGTCGGCGCGGACCAGCCACTGCCCGTACAAGGGCGATGCGAGCTACTTCAGCCTCGCGGTCGGCGACGCATCGCGCCCCGACGCGGTCTGGAGCTACGAGGCGCCGTTTCCGGCGGTCGCCGAGATCGCAGGGCATCTCGCCTTCTACCCGGACCGCGTCGACGCGATCGAGACGGTGTGATTCGGCCTCACGCCGGCACGAGCGACCAGAACCCGTGCTTGCGTCCATGCGCCGTCCGCAGGCCGGTACGGTAGGCCTCGGGCGAGGGATCGATCGATCCCGGCGCCAGGCGCGGCGCCATTCCGTCGAGGGCGGCGAGGTGGCGGGCGGCATAGGGGTAGGCGCTGCTGCGTCCGTCCCGGAGGATGTCGTCGATCATCCGGCGCAGCAGCAGCGTCGCCGCGGCCGGATGATCGAGCTCCAGCGCCTCCGCCGCCAGACCGAGCAGGCGATAGGCCTCGCTCCGCCACTCCGCGCGGCGATCGAAGACGAGGCGCGCCGCGCGGTCGAAGCTCGGCCACGCCACCAGGAAGGCCAGCGCGCGATGGGCATCGTCGTGCCGGGCGACGTGGTCGAGGGCGCGCTCCAGCACCTCCTCGTCCTCGAAATCCGGAAGCTTGGCGATGTGCCCGCGGAGCATGTCGGCGTCGAGCGTCGCTTCGAACCCCTGCCAGCGCAGAGCCTGAGCCTCCTCGCGTCGGTCGAGCGCATCGAGGATGCGGATCTCCAGCCCGATCCGCTCGCGGTCCGGGCCGTCGAGCGCCGCATCTCCGGTCGCGAGCATCGCGCGGGTGATCACGCCGCTCCGCGATGATTTCGAGCGGCGGATCCAATCCAGCGCCTCGGCGGCCCGCCCGGCCGCGAGCAGGCGCCCTGCGATCTCGGTCCCGTCGGGACGGCCGGGCATGATCGCTTGCTCGAGCGCGATGTAGGCCGCGACGTCGCCGCGCCGGTCGGCGATGTCCTGACGGACGCGCAGGATGTTCCCGTGGCGGAGATCGGCTCGCGAGGCCGCGGGCCCGTTCGGTGCATCCGCGGCCCGATGCTTCGTGTCCGCCGCCTCGGCGAGCTTCGCATCGAGCGAGGCGAGGGCGGCAGCGGGGAGGCGCGGGACCAGATCGCGGATCAGCACGCCGAACGGCCCGTAGGGGTCGGCGACGAAGCGCGGGATCAGCGTCAGCGCGAACCGCCCGGCCTCGTCCGGCTCGAGCTCTGCGGCAATCTCGACCACGGCATCCGAAGCGCGCTCGTAGATCGCCTGGATCGCGCCCGAACCGTCGTCCACGCGGTTAAGCACCGCGTCGGCGCCGCCGAGGAAGCGCACCAGGCGTTCGAGAGCCGCCATGCGATCGAGCGGCGCGAGCTCGGTGAGGATCACCGTGACCATCGCGCCGAGATCCGTGGTGAACGCCCGGCGCTTCTGCCAGTCGATGAAGCCGCGGGCGCCCTCCAGGGCGGTCAGCCGCCGGTCGACGATCGCCGCGACCGCTTCCGGCCCCTGCAGGGAGGCGAGCGCCGCGCTCACGAGCTTCTTGAACGCGGCGTTGCGGGCAGTCTCGGCGAGGATCAGGCCGATGAGCCGATCGGGGGCGAGGGCGGCGAGCGTCTCACGGGACGGCGTCGTGCGGCGTGCACCCTTCGGCAGCTTCGCCAGAACCGGCACGACGTCCGGTTCCGGTTCGGTCTTCGGCTTCCGCGGCACCGAGGCCGCCTTGCGTGCCATCGTTCGACGCGGGACGGGTCTCGATCAGTCCGCGACCTTCGCGGTCGGGCGGTCGTCGCCGCGCGCGGTCTCGTCGTGCCACGCGCCGGCACCGTCCTGATAGCGGATGCCCTCGGTCGAGCCCGGCACCTGCTGCTCGGCCGCGGCGGCCTGTGCCGCCTGGAGGGCCTCGTCGCGGCTCGGAAAGGTCTCCGAGAAGACGTCGCCGACCTTGTAGGCGTATCCGCCATCATGCTCGACGACGTGATAGGTGACTTCGGACATCGAAAACTCCGGTCTTGAGAACAGGATCTGTCCAGCGCGAACACGGGGGCGACGCGCAGGTTCCGCCGGCCGGGCGATCAGTGCCTGGTCGGGACGCCCCACGGCAGCCGCTCGATCGCCGCCGCGCAACCGGCGATCAGCGAGCCGCGTGGGTCGTCCGCCGCGTAGCCCACGCCGTCGGCGAAGGCGACGACGTGCACCGCGCCGTCGCCTGTCCGGCGGATGCGGGCGACCCAGCCTTCGGGCGCACGCTCGAAGGTGACGTCGTAGGTCGTGCCGTCGCGCTCGATCCGATGCGGTTCCATGACGTTTTCCGTTCCCGCCCGCGCCGCCGCAGCCCTATCTGACGAGAGCCACAGGACGAAGGATATCGATGCCCTACCGCACAACGCTCGCCGCCGCGATCCTCGCGGCCGGTTCGCTTCCGGCCCTGGCGCAGGGCACGGGCTACGCCGGAAGCACGCTGGGGCTCACCGGATCGGGCGTCCCGTCGAATCCGTTCGCGTCGAACTACCCGTCCGCCCCGCCGCCGCGGGCGGTCATCGCGCGGCGCGAGCGCCGCGCGATGA
>NZ_VRUV01000629.1:0-2383 GCF_008039455.1 Methylobacterium sp. WL116 | reverse complement strand
CCGGGCGCTCGCGCTCGCCGCCGCGCGCCTGTCGGGCCGCCAGCCCGAGACCATCGTCACGGTGACCGGCACCGCCGGCAAGAGCTCGGTCGCCGACTTCGTCCGCCAGATCCTGGCGCGGATCGGGCGGGAATCGGCGAGCCTCGGCACCGTCGGCATCGTCACCAACCGCGGCGCCGCCTACGGCTCGCTGACCACGCCCGATCCGGTGACCCTGCACCAGACCCTGGCGCGGCTCGCCGACGACGGCATCACCGACCTCGCGATGGAGGCCTCCTCGCACGGCATCGAGCAGCGCCGCCTCGACGGCGTGCGGCTGGCCGCCGCCGGCTTCACCAATCTCGGGCGCGACCACCTCGACTACCATGCGACGGTCGAGGACTACCTCGCCGCCAAGCTCCGCCTGTTCGCGACCCTGCTGCCGGCGGGCGCGCCCGCCGTCGTCAACGCCGACGGCGCCTATGCGGACCGGGTGATCGCCGCCGCGACCGAAGCCGGCCACGCCATCCGCACCACCGGCCGCGCCGGCTCCGACATCCGCCTCCTTGATGCCCGCACCGAGGGCTTCGCGCAGGTGCTCGACCTCGACGGCCGCCACGGCCGACGCCGGATCCGGCTGCCGCTGGTCGGCGGGTTCCAGGTCGAGAACGCGCTCGTCGCCGCCGGCCTCGCGCTCGCCACGCCCGCCGGCGCCGCCGACCCCGACGGCGTGTTCGCGAGCCTGGAGCACCTCACCGGCGTGCCCGGCCGCATGGAGCGCATCGGCGAGGTCAACGGCGCGCTCTGCCTCGTCGACTACGCCCACAAGCCGGAAGCCCTGGAGGGCGTCCTCGTCGCGTTGCGCCCCTTCGCCACCGGGCGCCTCGTCGTGGTCTTCGGCTGCGGCGGCGACCGCGACCGCGGCAAGCGCCCGATCATGGGCGCCATCGCCGCGCGGCTGGCCGATACGGTGATCGTCACCGACGACAATCCCCGCTCCGAGGACCCGGCCGCGATCCGCGCCGCCATCCTCGCCGAGGCGCCGGGCGCCGGCGAGATCGGCGACCGCGCCGAGGCGATCCGCACGGCCGTACGCGGGCTCGGACCCGGCGACGTGCTGGTGGTGGCCGGCAAGGGTCACGAAACCGGCCAGATCGTGGGCGACCGGGTGCTGCCGTTCTCGGACCACGCAGTGCTGCGGGCGGCGATCGATGGGGATCTGCGATGAGCGCCGTTCCCGTGAAACACGACGACTGCCGCACGTCTCCCTCCCCCCTCTGCGGGGGAGGGTGGCCCGCGAAGCGGGTCGGGAGAGGGGAGCGACATCTCCGGACAACGCGCTCCCCTCTCCCGACCCTCGCTGACGCGAGGCCCACCCTCCCCCGCGAAGGGGGGAGGGAAGATGCGTTGCACCGTCGCGCTCGACCGGAGGCCGCATGAGCCCGAACGCCAAACCGCTCTGGACGGCGGCCGAACTCGAGGCCGCCACCGGGGGAACGCTCCAGGGCGAGCGCGGCGCCGTCACCGGCGCCGCGCTCGACACCCGCACGCTGCAGCCGGGCGACCTGTTCTTCGCGATCCGGGGCGAGGCTCGCGACGGGCACGACTTCGTCCGCGCGGCGCTCGACAAGGGCGCGGGCGCGGCGGTGGTCGCCGCCGACCGCGCCGCGTCGTTCGACGGACCCGTCCTGGCCGTGCCGGGGGAGGGCCCCGATCCGGTCCTCGACGCGATGACGCGCCTCGGCCGCGCGGCCCGCGCCCGCACCGCGGCCCAGGTCGTGGCCGTGACCGGCTCGGTCGGCAAGACCGGCACCAAGGAGGCCCTGCGCCACGTGCTGTCGGCGCAAGGGCAGACCCACGCCTCCGTCGCCTCCTACAACAACCACTGGGGCGTGCCGCTGACGCTGGCGCGGATGCCGGCCGAGAGCCGCTTCGGCGTGTTCGAGATCGGCATGAACCACCCGCGGGAGATCGTGCCGCTCGTCGCGCAGGTCCGCCCGGAGGTGGCCCTCGTCACCACCGTCGAGCCGGTCCACATCGAGCACTTCGCCTCGCTGTCGGCGATCGCCGACGCCAAGGGCGAGATCTTCTCGGGCCTCGCGCCCGGCGGCGTCGCGGTGCTCAACCGCGACAACCCGAGCTTCGCCCGCCTCCACGCACATGCCCTCGCCTCGTCGGCCGGGCGCATCGTCACCTTCGGCGAGCACGAGGAGGCCGACGTGCGGGCGCGCCGGATCGTGCTGCGCCCCGACCTCTCGGTGGTCGACGCCGTGGTGATGGGCCAGCCGGTGACCTACCAGCTCGGCACCCCCGGCCGGCACACCGCGATGAACTCGCTCGGCGTGATGGCGGTCATCCATAGCCTCGGCGCCGACCTCGCGCGCGCCGCCCTGTCGCTCGCGGC
>NZ_VRUV01000628.1:0-2389 GCF_008039455.1 Methylobacterium sp. WL116 | reverse complement strand
CGCCTATCTCGGCGCCGGCCGGTCGAGCGTGTTCCCGGTGCCGCCGCGCGCGGCGATCTTCGCCGACGACTACGAGACCGCCAAGGCGCTGTCGCGCGCGGGCAGCGCGCCGCCCTTCGCGCCCTCGATCCAGTGCTTCAACATCTTCCGCTACATCCGCGCGGTGGACGCCCTGCTGCGCGAGCGGCCGGCGCTGACGGCGCGCCTGCACGAGGTCCACCCCGAGATCGCCTTCCGCCGCCTCAACGGCGACCGGGCGCTGGCGGCGGCCAAGAAGGGGCCGCAGCGGCAGGCCGGGCTGAACCTGCGCCGGGCGCTCCTCGTCGCCGCCGGGCTGCCGGAGGCGCTGGTTCACGGCGCACGGCCGCGCGGCGTCGGTGCCGACGACCACCTCGACGCGATGGCCGGCCTCGTCGTCGCCCGCGACATCCTCCTCGGCCGCGCGAGCCCGCTGCCGGACCTGCCCGAGCGCGACGCCCACGGCCTGCCGGCGGTGATCTGGATGCCGGCGCCGCTTCAGGGGGGCGACCGGCCCGAATCCCGCGAGCCAGGCAAAGTCTGCTAACGACCTGGGCCATGAGCGAACAGACCCGAGACCCGAACCCCGCCATCCGCCACGTCGCCCGCGCGCTGGTGTTCGATCCCGCCGACCGGCTGCTGCTGATCGAGTACGAATCGGTGCACGCGCATGCGCCGGACGGCACGCCGCTGCGGTTCTGGTTCATGCCGGGCGGCGGGCTGGAGCCCGGCGAGGACCACGTCACGGCCTGCCGCCGGGAATTGTCGGAGGAGATCGGCCGGGCCGACTGCGCGATCGGCCCGCAGGTCGCGGCCTGCGACGGCCCGTTCCACCTGTTCCGGCAGTCGCGCGATGCACGCGAGCGCTATTTCCTGGTGCGTCTGCCCGACAACCGGATCGACACCAGCCGCCTGATGGAGACCGAGGACAACCCGCTGCACGGCACGCGCTGGTGGACGGTGGCCGAGCTGCTCGCCACCGAGGCGCGGATCGAGCCCGCCGGCCTCGGTCAGCTCGCCGAGCGCCTCGTCGCCGGACACGTTCCAGACGCCCCGATCATCCTGACCTGGCAGCAAACTTGAGCGTGGAACAGGGGGCTCAGGCCACTCGTTCCGTGACGGAATTTCTCGATTGTCAGGAGGACTCATGTTTCCGACCGCGCTCACCGACGGCTACCGTTCCTTCCTTTCCGGCCGCTTTCCGACGGAGCGGAAGCGCTTCGCCGAGCTGGCGACCGCCCAGGAGCCCGAGACGCTGGTGATCAGCTGCTGCGACAGCCGGGTCGCGCCGGAAGCGATCTTCGACGTCGGCCCGGGCGAGCTGTTCGTGATCCGCAACGTGGCCGCCATCGTGCCGATCTACGAGACCGGCGGCGACTATCACGGCACCTCGGCGGCGATCGAGTTCGCGGTGCAGGGCCTCGAGGTCAAGAACATCGTCGTGCTCGGCCACGCCAGCTGCGGCGGCATCAAGGCCTACGCCAACAAGGCCAAGCCGCTCTCGAAGGGCAACTTCATCGGCAAGTGGGTCTCCCTCGTCGAGCCCGCCGAGGCGAAGGCCGGCGATTCGAGAGCGCCCGAATACCTCACCCGCCTCGAGCACGCGATGGTCAGCCAGAGCCTCGAGAACCTGATGACCTTCCCGTTCATCAAGGAACGGGTCGAGGCCGGCACCCTGAAGCTGCACGGCGCGCATTTCGGCGTGGCCACGGGCGACCTGCTGGTCCGCAATCCCGAGACCGGGGACTTCGCGCAGGCGGTCGATCGGAGCGGCGAGCCGCTGCGCCCCTCCGCGATGATGAGCTGCAGCTGACGCGTCCGGCGAGGCGGGTGCTTTCCTTCGAGAGCACCCGCCTCGCCTTTCAATCCGAGATCAATCGGAACGGGAAGGCCAGGGCCGACGAAAGACCGGACCAACGAAAAGGGCGGCAGGCTTACGCCTGCCGCCCTGTCTCATGAGCCGCGCTCGGCGTCGGCGCCGAGCGGGATCGGACGATTACATCGCGTCGCGGGCGCCCGGCAGGCGCTGGGCCATGCCGTAATGGTGCTGCAGCACCGGCAGGGCCTGCTGCGCGTAGGTGCGAAGCGCCGGGTTCGGGCCGGACGAGGCGTAGGCCTCGGTCATGCCGATCGTCATCCGGTGCGCCTGGACCTGCTGACTCACGTAGAGGCGGTCGAAGCGCGGGCCCGACGGGGTGGCGGAGAGCTCCGCCAGCATCGCCTGCTGCTCGGGGCTGGGCTGAACCACCGTGGTGCCGGCCGTCTGATCGACGTCGGCGTTGCCGAGGCGGCTGCCCGCTGCGGCACCGCGCTGCGCGCCCGAGCCGAGACCTTCGAGGCCGCCGACCGGGCCGCCGTTCAGCGTCCCGCC
>NZ_VRUV01000627.1:0-2393 GCF_008039455.1 Methylobacterium sp. WL116 | reverse complement strand
CCCTCGGCGCGCAGCACGCCGAGCGGGTCGACATAGGCCCAGTCGCGCGGCGGCGCGTCGGCCGCCTTGGCGCTCGCCGGGCGGTTGACGCCCATCGCCCAGGTCGGGCGGTGGCCGATGATCGCGTCCTTCTGGAAGGCCTGGACGGCGTCGTCGTTCATGCCGTCGAAGTAGTTGTACGTGGCGTTGTAGGCCTTCACATGGTCGATGCAGAAGTTCCAGTACTGCCCTTCGGCGCGGCGGCCCTTGGGCGCACGGAACAGGCCCGCATGGGTGCAGCCCTCCGCCTCGCAGGTGCCGGCGGGCTTGCCGCTCGCGGTCTTCCCGCCGGCGGTCTTGCCGGCCGCGGTCTTCGGCTCGTCGCAGGTGCGCCGGATGCGGATGCTGTCGAACAGGGGCGAGTTGAGATCCATGACGGGGCGATTATGAGGGGGCGGACCCGAGACACAAGGGCGCCGGGCCTGATGACGCATGCGGGCGAACGGGCTTGACGGCCCGGCCGCTTGGTGACGCGGCTGTTCGGGTGAGACGAGGGACGGGCGGATGACCGAGACAGCGACGCTGCGGGACTGGATCGAGGGTAAGCTGGCGGCGGAACTCGCGCCCGCGCGCCTCTCGGTGGTGGACGAATCCCACCTGCATGCCGGCCATTCCGGCGCGCGGCCGGGGGGCGAGACGCACTTTCGCATCGATGTGGTCTCGGCCGCCTTCGAGGGGAAGAGCCGCGTCGACCGTCACCGCGTCGTCAACGCGCTGATGGCCGAAGCGTTCGCGCGCGGCCTCCATGCGCTGGCCGTGAAGGCGCGCACCCCGGCGGAAGCCGGCTGAGCCGGAGGGGAGGGGGCCGTGGCCCTGGTCTGCACGCCCCAGATCGCCATCGACGAGGCGGAGCTGCACGAGACCTTCGTGCGGGCGTCGGGTCCCGGCGGCCAGAACGTCAACAAGCTCTCGACCGCGGTGCAGCTGCGCTTCGACGTGCGTCGCTCCGCTGCGCTCCCGGACGCGGTCGCGGTGCGGCTGATGCGGCTCGCCGGGCGCCGGCTCACCGCCGACGGCGTCCTGGTGATCAGCGCCCAGCAGTTCCGCACGCAGGAGCGCAACCGCGCCGATGCCCGCGAGCGGCTGGCCAAGCTCGTCGCCGAAGCCGCGGTGCCCCCGGTGCCGCGCCGGGCCACGCGCCCGACCCTCGCCTCGAAGAAGCGCCGGCTCGAGGCCAAGACCCAGCGCGGCGCGACCAAGCGCCTGCGTGGGGCGCCGGTGGATTGAGCGTTTCTTTCCTCCCCCCGCAGAGGGGGAGGGGAAGAGTGGGCGATCAGTGGATCGCGTCGATCGCCTTCGCGTCGGGGCTGGCGTCGGGGGCCGGCGAGGAGCCGGCGACCAGCGTGCTGCCGGGCTTGGCGATCGTCAGGATCACCGCGACCACGGCGAGCAGGGCGGCGAGCGCCGCCGGGAACAGGAAGGCGGTCTCGCCGTAGCGAATCTGCAGCAGGCCGCCGACGACCGCGCCGGAGGAGAGCCCGGCCCAGAGCGGCGCCTGGATCCAGAACGAGGACGCGACCGTCCCGAGGATCAGGTTGGCCATGCCGGTGCCGAAGCGGACCACCGCGCCGGTGACGTAGGTGAGCGCGATGCTGCGGCCGCCCTCGTCCTGGAGGATCGCGTTCTGCAGGCCGAGCGCCAGCACGATCGGGTAGGCGTGCAGCGGGAAGGCGAAGGTGCCCCAGGGCATCAGCAGGCCGAGCGCCAGCAGCGCGGCTTCGATCGTCAGCAGCACCGAGAGTCGCCAGCGGCCGACCCAGGCGGCGATCAGCGTCCCGAGGAAGGCGCCGAAGCAGAACACCAGGATCACCGTTACGACGCGGGCGGTGTTCTCCCAGTCGGCGTTGGCGACGGCGACGCCGAAGCGGGTGGTGTTGCCGGACATGAACGACATGAACAGCTGCGAGAACTCGAGGAAGCCGATCGAGTCCGTCGCGCCGGCCAGGAACGCGAGCACGATCGCGAGCGGGATGCGGGTCGCCGCGCTCGCCGGGAAGGCCTTGTCCGGCGGATCGCCGGGAGCGGTCTTCTCGTTCACCATGGAATGCCTCGCAAGCGTCGTGGGTCGCGCCCGCGCCCCCGCGGGAAGGCGCAGATCGTTGAACGGACCTTGGCGGAATCGCCGGCTATAAAGGGTCGAGCACGGCCAAGGTTCAACCTGCTCATCACGGCGGCGTGTTTTTCCTCACGTTGCTGTGCGGCGCAGGGATTAAACTGCGTCACGTCTCGGGTTTGACTGCGATCACCGTTCGGCCGGGAACGTCGTGGCCGCGCTCGACCCTTTATAGCCGGCGATTCCGCCAAGGTCCGTTCAACGATCTGCGCCTTCCCGCGGGGGCGCGGGCGCGACCCAC
>NZ_VRUV01000626.1:0-2393 GCF_008039455.1 Methylobacterium sp. WL116 | reverse complement strand
GGCCGAGGGGAAGACACGATCGACGACGACACGATCGACATGGCAGACCCCGCCTCCCTCCGCCGCCGGCCGCCGGCCGGGCACGGACCATTTTGTAGCCGCGGCGGCGCGGTGCTAAAATCCGTGGGTCGCGTCGAAGACCGGCGGATTCCCCATCGGAATGGCGTTCTGCGCGTGAAGACCACCGATTCGATCGATGCCGCCATCCTGCGCATCCTGCAGCAGGACGGGCGCATCGCCACCGTCGACCTCGCCGAGCGGCTCAGGCTCTCGCCCACCGCCACGGCCGAGCGCCTGAAGCGGCTGACCCGCGCGGGCTACATCACCGGCTACGGTGCCCGCCTCGATCCGGCGATGCTCGATCTGGGATTGCTGGTGTTCATCGAGGTGCTGCTCGACAAGACCACCGGCGCGGTGTTCGACCGCTTCTCGCAGGAGGTCCGCCGCGTGCCGGAGATCCTGGAATGCCACATGGTGGCCGGCGGGTTCGACTACCTGCTCAAGGCCCGGGTGAAGGACATGGCCGCCTATCGCCGCTTCCTCGGGCAGGTCATGGTCGACCTGCCCGGCGTGAAGGAGACGCGCACCTACGCGGTGATGGAGGAGGTCAAGACGGACAGCCCGCTGCCCGTGTGAGCCGCGACCGGGCAACGAGCCGGCCCACATCCGGTCCGAGCGAACATCCGGTTCGTGAATATCGCCGCAAGACAGCCGATCGGCAGAGATCCGCCCTGAGCCGATGTTGCCGGATCGCCCACAGGCGGCTTCATCCGGGGCGAGCCGCCGGCGACCCGGACACCCCATACGGGTCGTGGGCGCACGGGGTGGCGCCAGCCGCCTCGCTGTATTGCTGTCCGTGGGCGGACCGCCGCGGAATCACCCGACGCCGGCTTTGGCAGGTCCCTGGTGCAACGAGCGAGCGGCCCGCACCCAGATCAGGCCGTGATCGGCTCGCGGCCGTAATGGGTGGCGTAGGCATTCTCGAGGCCCGGCAGGATGTCCACGATCTCGAAGTAGCGGTCCCAGAACGGGGTCTCGCGTATCGCTTCGACGAGAAGCTGGTAGCTCTGGTGATCCCTTGCGTCCCACATCCACAGGTCGGTGACACGAGCGGAGTAGAACTCGATGTCGAAGAACCGCAGCGTCACATCGGCGGCATGCGCCTTCAGGATAGGCGTGAACGTCTCGCGAAAGAGCTCGAAACGTTTCTCGACCGGAAAGCCCAGCCACTCGGTGGTGGTCTTCACGAGCATGAACACTGTCAGGGCCGAATCGAAGGGTTTGCCGGATCTCGTCATCTTGCGTCCTTGCACTGTCGCGTGACGCCCCTAGGATGCGAGCGATCGCTCGCTTCCGCTACTCGCATTCGTTCGCATGACCGACCCCCTGACGGCGCAGCGCCCCCGCCCCCGGAAGAGGCCGCAGCAGGCCCGTTCTCTCGCCACCGTCGAGGCGATCGTCGAGGCGGCGGCTCGCATTCTGGAGGCGGTGGGCCACGGCGGTTTCTCGACGAATGCCGTGGTCGAGCGTGCGGGGGTCAGCGTCGGCTCGCTGTACCAATACTTCCCGCGGAAGGAGGCGCTCGTCGGCGCTCTCATCGTCCGCGAGAAGAATCGATTGATCGAGGATGCACGGGCGGCAGCGTCACGGCCGGCCGGAACGGATGCGCTCGTCGCGGTGATCGAAGCGTGCGTCGGTCATCAGCTCCGTCGCCCCGCCCTGGCACGGCTGCTGGACTTCGAGGAGGCCCGCCTGCCCTTCGACGCCGAGATCCACCGCAGCGCTGCGGCTCTGAACACGCTCGTGTCCGGCCTGCTCGAGCGGCCGGACCTGCCACGGCAGCCGGACACGCCGACGGCCGCCGCAGACCTGCTGGCGATCATCAAGGGTATGATCGACGCGGCCGGCGAGCGCGGCGAAACGGGCGAGGTGCCGCTCGTCGATCGTGTTCGCCGGGCCGTGCTCGGCTACCTCGGCGCCGGCGCGTGACCGTCCCCAGGTGCCCGTGATCCCCCTGTCGCGAGACCCGCGGACGGCACCCGATCGTCGGGCGCCGGCGACTCGCCCAAGAGCCGGTGTCACGGCAGGGCGCCCGAAAACGCCCCGTCCAGGCATCGTTCGAAGGCCGGGCGCGTCAATGCCCCGAATGGCGCACCGCCATCTTGAGGCGCTGGTCGACGTCGTCGATGCGGGCGGCGACGCCGCGGCGGATGCATTTGCCGAGGGTGTCGCCGGCGAAGAAGCCCAACGTCGCCTCCTGCTCGCGGCAGGCGACGGTCGGCGGCCAGGCCAGGTAGATGCCGGCGATGGCGGCGATGACCACGAGCTCGACCACGAGCCAGCCGCCCCAGCCGAGGCGGAAGCCCTCGCGCCGGCCCGCGCCGTGCCGGCGC
>NZ_VRUV01000625.1:0-2413 GCF_008039455.1 Methylobacterium sp. WL116 | reverse complement strand
GGGTGGCGCCGAGCGGGCAGGCGGGAGCGCGCTCGCATTCCGGCCGGGCGGCCCAGCGCATCGCCGAGACCCAGCCCGAGCGCGGCCGCGCCGCGACCAACCCGACCGAGATCACCGCCGCCGGCTGGAAGGACGTCGCCGCGCGCACCTTCCTCGAGTTCAACAAGGACCGGGTCCTGTCGGTGGCGGCGGGCGTCACCTTCTACACCCTGCTCTCTCTGTTTCCGGCGGTTGCGGCGCTCGTGTCCTGCTACGGCCTGTTCGCCGACGTGAACGTGATCAACGATCACCTCGCCAGCCTCCAGGGCGTGCTGCCGTCCGGGGCGATCGAGATCATCGGCGACCAGGTCAAGCGCATCGCCGCCAAGGGCGGCGGCACCCTCGGGCTGACGTTCTTCACCAGCCTGGTGCTGTCGCTGTGGAGCGCCAACGCCGCGATGAAGGCGATGTTCGACGCGCTCAACGTCGTCTACGAGGAGGAGGAGAAGCGCAGCTTCGTCATGCTGAACCTGCGCTCGCTCACCTTCACCGTCGGCGCCCTGGTGTTCACGATCTTCGCACTCGCCTCGATCGTGGTGCTGCCGGTGGTGTTCAACTTCATCGGCATCAGCGCCGGCGCCTGGTACGTCGCGGCCCTGCGCTGGCCGGCCCTGGTCCTCGTGCTGCTCGGTGGCCTGTCGCTGCTCTACCGCTACGGCCCAAGCCGCGAGCGGGCGCGTTGGCGCTGGGTCGGCGTCGGCAGCGTGGTCGCCGGCCTGCTCTGGCTCGTCGCCTCGCTGCTGTTCTCCTGGTACGTGGCGAGCTTCGGCAACTACAACGAGACCTACGGGTCGCTCGGCGCGGTGATCGGCTTCATGACCTGGATCTGGATCTCCTCGACGATCGTGCTGCTCGGCGGCGAGATCAATGCCGAGATCGAGCATCAGACCGGGCAGGACACCACGACGGGCGCGGCGCTCCCGCTCGGCGAGCGCGAGGCGCGCATGGCGGACACCGTCGGCGCGGCGGCGTGACGGGCTCGCAGCGTCAGCCCTCCGGCCCCATATCGGGCGGATCATGCATGCGGAGGACGCGATGAGCGGATCGGACACGATGTCGGCGCCGGAGACCCGGACCGAGGCCGAGTGGCGGGCGGTGCTCTCGCCCGAGCAGTATCGGGTGCTGCGCGAGCATGGCACCGAGCGCGCCGGAACGAGCTGCCTGCTGGCCGAGAAGCGTCCCGGCACCTTCACCTGCGCCGGCTGCGGCACGCCACTCTTTGTCAACGAGACCAAGTTCGAGTCCGGCACCGGCTGGCCGAGCTTCTTCGAGCCGCTGCCCGGCGCGGTGGAGACCCAGGTCGACCGCAGCCACTGGATGGTACGCACCGAGGCGCATTGCGCGCGCTGCAAGGGGCATCTCGGCCACGTCTTCGACGACGGCCCGGCGCCGACCGGCCTTCGATACTGCATGAACGGAGCATCCCTGGCGTTCACGCCGAAGGAGCCCGGGCCGGACTCGGTTTGAGGCAGGATAGTAAACGCTATCCAAGGTCCTGCGCCGCCGCGGTCTTGATTTCGGCGGCTTTTTGCTTAGTCCCTGAGTGATCGATGGGCAGCGAAGGCCCTGTCCGAAGCGGACGTGACGCGTGCGCCGCCAGGATCGACCCGCGGGACGGCCTCGCGCTCTGCGTGTGGCGCGGCCTTTCCAGCGGTCTTCGTCGCACGGAGCAGAACGGGCCGAACGGCCGGCGGTCACCGACCGCCGGAGCGTCCTTGAGCGGAGGTTGAGTATGAGCGTCGTCCGGCGGTTTCTCGTGGCACCGGCCCTGGTGCGTCTGATCCGCAAGGAGCGCGGCGGCGCCCGTATCACCGAAGGCTACTTCGCGCCGCAGGGCGGGCGGACCTCGTTCGTCCGGGTCGACGGGCAGCAATGCCATCTCGTCCTGATCACCAAGGATGCGGAGGGCGCCTCCGCCGAGGAGCGCACGGACGTGCCCCGCGCGCACGGCGACGCGCTGCTCGACGTCTGCTCCGGCAAGGCCGCCTACGACCGTACGGCGGTGTCGCTCGGGACGAAGGAGGCGGTGATCGACCGCTACGTCAGCCCGGGCAGCCTGGATCTCGTCAGCGTCACCTTCGACGAGGCCGGCGAGGCGTCGGCCTTCACCGCGCCGACCTGGTTCGGTCGCGACGTGACCGAGGATGCCGCCTATGACCGCCAGGCGCTGGCGCTCCAGGGCATTCCCTCCACCGGCGAGATCGGCCTGAGCAACGCCGCCCTCGATGCCGTCCTCGACCTGATCGAGCCGCGCTTCGGCTTCGGCCGCTACGGTGCCAACACGCGCTCGGGCGAGAAGCCCGCCGAGAAGGACGGCGTCGTCGACGCGCTGCGCCGGATCGCGGGCACCGGTGCGCCGGCCGCCGCTCCAGTG
>NZ_VRUV01000624.1:0-2416 GCF_008039455.1 Methylobacterium sp. WL116 | reverse complement strand
GCGCTTGGGCGGCCGGCCGCCTTCCTGATGGAGTAGCGGCACGGTGAGCCAGTCCGCCATGACGTCGAACATCGAGATGCGGATGTCGGCGCGCCGCCCGCACCGCCACCATCGCCCGGCGCCTGATCGCGCAGGGGATGATCGTGCTCGGCAAGACCCACACGGTGGAGTTCGCCTATGGCGGCTGGGGCACCAACCCGCATCTCGGCACCCCGTGGAACCCGTGGGACCTCGCGGTCGCCCGCACGCCCGGCGGATCGAGCAGCGGCACCGGCGTCGCGGTGGCGGCGCGGATGGCGCCCTGGGGCATCGGCACCGATACCGGCGGCTCGGTGCGCCTGCCCGCGGCCTTCTGCGGGCTGACCGGGCTGAAGGTCACCGTCGGCCGGGTCTCGACCCACGGCATCGTCCCGCTCAGCGCGACCCTCGACACCCCCGGCCCGCTCGCCCGCAGCGTCGCCGACGCCGCGCTGCTCTACGCGGCGATCTCCGGCCCCGATCCGCTCGACCCGGCGACCCGCGGCATCCTGCCCGTCGACCCGTTCCCGACCCTGAACCGCGGCGTGCGCGGCCTGCGGCTCGCGCGGATGCCGGAGGCCGAGCGGGACGGCTGCTCGGCCGAGATGCTGACCGCCTACGATGCCTCCCTCGACGTGCTGTCCGGGCTCGGCGCGGAGATCGTCGACGTCGCGCTGCCGTTCCGCTTCGCCGACCTCGTGGCGATGAGCGGGATCACCAACGCCGAGGCCTACTTCGTCAACGGCGCGCTCGCCGAGGACGCGGCCGCGCCGCTCGGCGACGCGGTGCGCGCGCGCATCCTCGGCGGCCGCACCTTGTCGGCGCAGGAGTACCTCGCGACGCTCGAGCGCCGCGACGCGCTCAAGCGCGACCTCGCGCGCGCCTGGGACGGGATCGACGCGATCCTGACGCCCACCACCGAGACTGCGGCCGTGCCCCTGGCGGAGGTCGACGAGCTGCACCTGCCCTCCCGCTTCACGCGCTTCGCCAACCTGCTCGACCTGTGCGGCCTCAGCCTGCCGAACGGCGTCTCGCGCGGCGGCCTGCCGCTCTCGCTGCAGATCGTCGGCCGCGGCTACGACGAGGCGCTGGCCCTGCGCATCGGGCAGGCGTTCCAGGGCGCGACCGACTGGCACCTGCGGGCGCCGTCCGGGTTCTGAGAGGGCGGCTCTTCCCTCCCCCCTCAAGCGGGAGAGGGAAGAGGTGAGGTCGCGATCGGAAAAGTCGCGGTGCCGTCGTATCCCGTTCAACGTCCGGGCGTTATGGCTTGGGCCTCGCCCGCCCCGGAGGACGGACCCGATGCCGCGTTTCCCGATCGCCCTGGCGCTCCTCGCGCTCCTCGCTCCCGCCGTGCATGCCGAGACCCCGGCCACGGCCGAGCCGTCGGCGCCCTCCGTCGCCGCCGACCCGGTCCGCCCGGACAAGCCGGCGCACAAGCCGTACCTGACCGGCACGGGCGTGCCCGACACCGTCCAGATCCTGCCGGCGCCGCCGGCGAGCCACTCGACCCTGGAGGCGGCCGACCGCGCCGCCTTCAACGCCACGCGGGCGATGAAGGGCACGCCGCGCTGGGAGATGGCCGCCACCGACGTGGCCGAGGGCGCGGCCGCGATCCTCGAGACCTTCGCCTGCGTGCTCGGCACCCGCATCGACCAGGCCCGCGTGCCGGCGGTGATCACCCTGTTCGAGCGCGCGCGCCTCGACATCGCCGCCGGCACCCGCGGTCCGAAGGTGCATTACCGGCGCCTGCGCCCCTTCGTCGGCAACGAGGCGCCGATCTGCGTGCAGCGGACCCAGGCGCTCGCCGACAGCTTCAGCTATCCGTCGGGCCACGCCACCCAGGGCTGGGCCTACGCCCTGATCATGGCCGCGCTGGTGCCCGAGAAGGCCACCGCCATCCTCGCCCGCGGCCGGGCCTACGGCGAGAGCCGCGTGGTCTGCGGCGTGCACTGGCTGAGCGACGTCGCCGCCGGGCGCACCAACGGCTCGGTGATCTTCGCGGCGCTCGTCGGCGACGCCGCGTTCCGGGCCGATCTCGACCGGGCGCGGGCCGAGCTCGCCAAGGTGCTGGCGGGCGAGCGCAAGCCCCCGGATCAGGCCTTCTGCAGCCGCGAGGCCGACGCCCTGAAAAGCCCCGGCCTCGAGTTCTAGACGACCGCGATCCGTGGGAAATCCCGGATCCGTACCCGTCTCGGCACGCGATTGCGACGATGCCGTCGTGACGATCGCGCGTGCGTGACCGGGAGGCATGACCGCGCGCGCCGCGCCCCCCGTCGTCAGGTTTCGCGCGGTCCGCCCGGTCCGCGTCGCCGCGCGCGTCAACGCTCCGGCGGCGGCTGCACCGACTCGCTGCCCTGCAGCTTCAGCCGGTAGCGCTTCGGCCCGGGCTGGCCGGAGC
>NZ_VRUV01000623.1:0-2417 GCF_008039455.1 Methylobacterium sp. WL116 | reverse complement strand
GCCGCGACGCCCAGGCCGGGCTGGCGCTCGCCGGCTTCGCCGTCGGCGGGCTGATCTACTCCGCCCTCGTCGGCCTGCTGGTCCGGTTCCTCGGGATGCAGCGGATGCTGGTCGGCGGCGGCCTCGTCTGCGCCGGTGCCCTGACCATGATCGGCCTCGCGGGGCGCTGGCAGCTCGACGCGGCCGCCCTCGTCGCGATGGGGCTCGGCTTCTACATGCTGCACAACACGTTTCAGGTGCAGGTGACCGAGGTCGCCCCGACCGCCCGCGCCTCGGCGGTGGCGCTCCACGCCTTCTCGTTCTTCTGCGGGCAGGCGCTCGGCGTCGCCGTGCTCGGCGTCGCGCTCCAGGGCATCGGCCAGCTCGCGGCGCTCGCCGCCTGCGCCGTCACGATCCTCGCCGTCGGGATCGCGACCGCCGTGCTGCTGGCAAGGCCGGCGGGGCAGGGCGCAGAGTAGGTCTCTTCGCGAATCCGCTCGGTTTCGACGCCCACGCGCGCCTTCCCTCCCCCTCTGCGGGGGAGGGAAAGAGCGCCACGTCACGCCGGCACGCGCGGCCGCGCCCGTGCCGCCACGGTGCGCGAGGCCGTCTCGCGCAGGGCCTGCTCGATGGCGGCGTTGGCGCGGCCGCGCAGCAGCTTGGTCGCCTCCGCCTCGTCGAACGTGTCGGGGAAGCGCCGGGCCAGCCAGAGGTAGGCGGCGGCGAGCTTGACCGTGCGTTCGAGGTACTCGAGCTCGCCGCCGACGTTGGCCCTCAGAGCCGGGACGGCGGCGCCGGCCGCGCGGGCCTGGACCCAGCGGTCGAGCACCGCGGTCGAGGCCGGGTCGCGCCGGTCGATCGGGCAGACCGCGAAGGCGAAGGCCTCGCGGATCGGCAGGTGCGCCGTGTCGACCGCGCGCGCCGCCTCCAGCGCCTCCTCCATCGCGGAGGGCTGGAACGGGGACCCCTCGTAGAACGTCGCGCGGGAAAAATGCGTCAGCACCTCGGCGAGCGAGTCGGTGCCGAGTTCGGCCGCCGCCGCCTCGATCGCGATCAGGTCCGGCCGGACGTAGAACCGGGTGTCGGCGGCGGGCGCCGTCGGCGCGCCGGCCAGCGCATCGCGGATCGGGCCGAGGCTCACGTCGTCGGTGGCCGAGACGTGGCCCTCGTCCTGATAGCCGAAGCGCCCGGCCCGGCCGGCGATCTGGCGGATCTCGGGGTTGGTGAGCGGGCGGGTCGCCGTGCCGTCCCACTTGGTGACCGCCGAGAAGATCACCCGCTTGAGCGGTCCGAGGTTCAGGCCCATGCCGATCGCGTCGGTGGTGACCAGCACCTCGGCCTCGGCGTCGCGGAACCGTGCCGCTTCCGCCCGGCGCACCTCCGGCGAGAGCGCGCCGTAGATGGTGGCGACGCTGCGCCCGGCCGCCACCAGCGCCTCGCGGTTCTCGTGCACGGCCCGCCGCGAGAAGGCGACGACGGCATCCCCCGGCTGCACGGATTCGAGGGGCACGGGCTCGTCGAGCGCCACCAGCGGGGTCTTGCGCACGAAGGTCACGACGTCGAGCGATTCGCCCGCGGCCTCCGCCGCGCGGCGGACATGCGAGAGCGCGTCGTCCGAGCCGCAGACGATCACGGTCTTCGCCGGGATCCCGAACAGCGCGTTAGTCCAGGCCCAGCCGCGATCGGGGTCGGACAGCATCTGGATCTCGTCGATCACCGCGACCTCGACCGGGCGGCGCAGGTCCGCGGTCTCGATGGTGCGCGCGGTGTGGCTCGGGTCCGGCTCCCCCAGAATCTCCTCGCCGGTGACCATGCCGGCGCGCAGGCCCCGCTCGAGCAGGGCCTCGTAGTTCTCCAGCGCGAGCAGGCGCAAGGGCGCGAGGTAGGTCCCGGTCGGCGCCTTTGCCAGCACTTCCAGCGCCGCGTAGGTCTTGCCGGAATTGGTCGGGCCCATGTGGAAGACGATGCGCCGGTTCAGCCGGCGGGCGGGCACGAACTTGTCGATGTAGGAGCCGAACCCGACCCGGTCGCGCAGGCGGCGACGGCCGGATTCCTCGCGCGCCACCACCTTCGCCCGCGTCCGCACCGTCTTCAGGGTGTCGAGGATCGCGTGAGCGAGGTTCGGCGCGGGCGTGAAGACGCGAGCGCGCAGCGACCGGTCGAGATGGGCGATGTAGGTCGGCGCGTCCGCCCCGATCTCGTGGAGGTCGTCCCGGATCTGGTCGCGCAGGCGCGCGACCGTGCGGTGGAGCGTGCGCGCCGAGGCCGCCGACGTCTCGGCCAGCGCCCGGCGCAGGTCGTCGAGGCGCCAGGCCGGATCGTTGCCGAGCGCCATCTCCTCCAGGATCTCGGCCGCCGCCTCGCCCGGCGGCGCGTCGAGGCGCAGGTCGAGGCGGCCGTCGTCGAGGAGCGGCAGGCCGACCCGGAGCCGCCAGGCG
>NZ_VRUV01000622.1:0-2417 GCF_008039455.1 Methylobacterium sp. WL116 | reverse complement strand
TTTAAGACTGGTTGTATATGTATGCCTCGTATGCTGCACGGTTTGTCCGGTTTTAAGCGGCGGCTACGTTGGGAGGTGCCCATGCAGCGGGGTAGGCAGCGTCGATTGGCTTCCTTTGTCAGGTCCGAAAGCGGCAATGTCATAGTGATTTTTGGGCTCACCCTGCCCCTCCTCGTCGGTGCGAGCGGCCTCGCGATTGACTACGGCAATGCTGTGCGTATCCGCGCTGTCGAAGCCAGCGTGGCCGATGCGACCGCCCTGTTGGTTGCAAACGCTGACACCGTCGCCGCTGCCACCGAGGGCTTGCGCCTGGCCAGTGCTCAGCTCACCTCGCAACTGGGTTCGGTCAAGACGACCAACGGCTTCCAAGTTAATGGTACGTGGGTTGATGGCGCGAACTACCGGGTGACAATCTCGACGACGGTGAAGACGAGCCTCTTGCACCTTCTACCCGGCATGCCAAGGCAGATTACAGTCGGGACTGCCACGACCGTCAATCGAGTTGCCCCTGTCTACCAGACCAGCCCGCCAACGTTTAGCCAGCTGTCACCTGAAGCTGCTGACTACAACCGTATCTACATGTACTGCTACTCGTCCGATCCAAAGCGACAAGCCCAGGCCGACAAGGGTCGCCGAGGCATAGTCGCCATTGCCGACAATGGCACGCCTTCGACAGATTACTCTAAAGCCACGTTGCCCACCTGTGGCGCCAACGAAGCGCCAAGCTATATGCTGCATAACGTTCGAAACGCTCGCAGCAACAAATCCGCATGGAACGATACGAATCAAGAAACTTACGAGTATTATACCGATATGACCATTGATACGGGAACACGCGTACAGTCGGTGAGTATGAAGGGTTATCGCGTGTACAACGGAACCACTCTGTCTCCGATTAACATGGTCTCAAATCCGATTTTGGAGACGATTGTCTGCGACACCCTGAGCCAATGCAAGAGTAAGTCGGACGGGGGCATCTTGCCGAATAGCCATACGACCCACAATCCCACCACGGCGACCGCGAGTTGTAGCGATAACAAGTACATGTATTACGGCTGGGAAGATCGGCCGCCGAACGCTGGTAGCGACATGGACTATGACGATATTCGAGTCATCGTATCCTGTCCGACATTGGTAAAGGTCTCTGACAAGAAATTACGAATAGTTGAATAGCTTGAATATATGTAGATTGGTTACGTTGCTTGTGCGGCCGCCTCTTATGATCTTTATCTCATGGAGGCCGGCTCGCCTATTGCATATTTGGGTACCTCCTGCTCGTCGCCTGGCTAGCGCCCCGGAAGGCGTTATCCGACCGTTTTCCCGGCGGCCATCACGGTGTGGAACAGCTGAGGAACAAATCGGTTGAAACTTGTCGGGGTAGCGTGGCGGGAAATCTAACGTCGGGAATACGGCGCAAGGGTCCTGACACTTCTACCGTTGGAGGGGATCACGCAGTGGAATGGCGGAAAGCGTGGCATAGAGCGTAGCACTCGGGGCACGAAGCACAGCGCTTCCGTCGCAGGACAATTCCGGAACACAGGTAGCGGCCTCACGTTGATCGCTGGATTGGAGGTATGCGATGGCTGAGAATGAAGACCGCGAGATGATCTATAAAGAATTTAAGTCAGTTGTGAATATGACGGCGTTTGCCTTGGAGAAGTTCCTGAAGAGTGACGCAAGTCAATCGGTCGGCCAGAAGAAGGATGGTGCCACCGAGGCGGCTGGTCACCAGGAAGGTCGTCGCATTATCGAGATTTTGCATAAAAAGAATTCTCAACTTTCAGATGAGGATTATAGGCATATGCGCAAAGTCGTCGGCTATGTACATCGACATCTGAAGCAAGGCGGTCCGAAAGATAAAGACGCTGTGCAAGACTCGCCGTGGCGGCTTTCTCTGATGAACTGGGGTCACGATCCGCTCGAGGGTGCATAAACTATGGATGCCCCTACACCTCTCGCTGTCACCGTAGAGCCTTGCCAAGAGAGTAGTGAGGATTTCCGGTGGCATCTGACGGACGCGAATGGCGTTTCGGTCCGGGTCTCGCCAGAAGCGTATCCGACGCGCGAAGACGCCAGCGAAGCAGGCCGCGCCGCTTTGTCAGCCTTTGGCGCTGCTATTTAGAGGGCCGAGTATAGAGTTGCTCAATCCCTACCAACACGGTGATCAGACAGCTTTCTGCCCAAGGATTTTAAGGGCATCAGGCCTGAGAGCCCGTCCGATAACATCCGGCAGGGGTTGAGTGGCCGGGATGGCGGTGATTCCAGAAGGGTGCTGAAGCCTGATCTGGATGTGCCATGTGGACCCCGACCACTCGCCGGCAGCATAGCCGTTCGCGCCTGCGCTACGAAACCGACCTGACCGATGCGGAATGGGCCGTGATTGCGCCGCTGATGCCGGAGCCGGCCTCGTGCGGTCG
>NZ_VRUV01000621.1:0-2428 GCF_008039455.1 Methylobacterium sp. WL116 | reverse complement strand
CCTTGGGCTGCGACGGCGGCACGGTGGTGCCGCCGTACTTGAGCAGGTTGGAGAAGATGTTGCCCTCCTCGGCACCCGCGGGCGCCGCGCAGTGAAGCCCAAGCCGGGAGACGGCCCGTTCCGCGCCTGACCGCCCGGCTCGACCTCGGGCGCGCGACCGCGTTCCACTGCGTGCCGGCGGCCGACCCGGTCTTCGACCGCCGCCTCGTGCTGCCGGAGATCGGCCGCGGCGGCTGGGTCGTCCTGACCTATCGCGAGCCGCCGACCGCCCGGCCGCGCCGGCCGATGCTGCGCCTGATCCGCGCCGAGGGCGCGCAGGACGTGGTGCTGCCCGGCGTCGCGCAGCCCTGCGCCCACTGGCTCGGCCTGCTCCCGGACGACCTTCGCGAGATCCGCCTCGCCGCCGGACCCGGCTTCGTGCTGGAGCGCGTCGGCCGCCGCACCGAGGCGAGCCTGTTCCTGCAAGCGCTCGCGACCCGGCCGCTCCGCGCCGTCTCCGCCCTCTACGAACGCCTGCGCGGCGACGAGCGCCGCTATCGCGACACCCTCCGCGGGACCTGCGCGGTGACGCCGCGCGCGCGGTTCTCGGATTGGGCAGCGGACCGCGCCCTCCTTCCGCCCTCCCCCGAAGGCGGGGGAGGGAAGGGGGCGTTCGGCATGATCCGCGTGCTCGTCCTGGCCGACGCGGATGCCGAAAGCCTCGCCGCGACGCTCGCGAGCCTGCGCGCGCAGACCCATCCCGACTGGCGCGCGATCGTCCTGCACGCCACCTTGCAGGCCACGCCCGACGACCCTCGCATCGCGCACGAGGCCTGGCGCGACGATCGCGGCCTCGGGGATGTCCTCGGAATCGCGCCCCTCTGCCTGCTCCGCGCCGGCGACTGGCTGAGGCCCGACGCGCTCGCTCGGCTCGCCGCAGAGATCGGCACGGCCGACCTGATCTACGCCGACGAGCTGCGCGACGGCGCGCCCCGGCTGAAACCGGATTGGAGCCCGGATCTCGCCCGCACCACCGGCTACCAGGGCCGGCCGTGGCTCGCCGCGCCGGCCCTGCTCGCGCGCCTTCCCGAAGACCCGGCCGGGGCGATCGCGGCGTTTCCGCTCGTCCTCGATCTGTGGCTCGGCGCGCGCGCGACCCGTGTGGCGCACCTCCCGCGCATCCTCGCCGAGACCACCGGGGCCGCGCCGGATGCCGCGCCGCGCGCCGCCGCGCTCGCCCGGCATCGCACCGACGCCCCCGAGCCGGTGATCCGCGACGGCGTCGTCGACCTGCTCTGGCCGCTGCCCGAGCCGGCGCCGCGCGTCAGCATCGTGATCCCGTCGCGCGACCGGCTCGACTTGATCGAGCGGGTCTGCCGCGGCGTCCTGCACGAGACCGCCTACCCTGCCATCGAGTGCGTGATCGTCGACAACGGCTCGACCGATCCGGCGGTGCTCGCTCACTACGACGCGCTCCGGCGCGATCGGCGGGTGCGGATCGTCGCGTTCGATGCGCCCTTCAACTTCTCGGCGATGGTCAATGCCGGGGTGGCGGCCGCGACCGGCGCCGTCGTCGTGCTGCTCAACAACGACGTGGCGGTGCTGCACCCGGATTGGCTCGACGCGATGGTCCGGCAGGCGCTGCGGCCGGAGGTCGGCGCGGTCGGCGCCAAGCTGCTCTACGCGAACGGCACGTTGCAGCATGCCGGCGTCGTCGTCGGGCTCGGCGGGCGGGCCGGGCACATCCTGCGCAAGCGCCCCGCGGGCAGCCCCGGCCGTCTCGGGCAGATGCGGGTCGCGCACGAGGTCTCGGCCGTCACCGCCGCGTGCCTCGCTGTTTCACGGGAAAACTATCGGGCGGTCGGCGGCTTCGACGCGGAGGCGTTCCCGGTCGATTTCAACGACGTGGATTTCTGCCTCCGCCTCGGGGCGGCCGGTTGCAAGACGGTGTGGACGCCGGCCGCCACCCTGGCTCACCTCGAATCGGTGAGCCGCGGCCCGTCGGTGGGCGCCAAGCGCATCCGGTTCGAGGCGGAGGCCGCCCGCTTCACCGAGCGCTGGCGCGACGTGATCCGGCACGATCCGTTCTATCATCCCGCCCTGTCGCTCACGACCTTCGGCGAGGACCTGGAATAGCCATGGCTGGCTCGGGCACGCGCGCCGTCGCCGCCACCCTGGCGCGTCATCCGCGGCGGACCTTCGCGATCCTCTGGGCCCGCCTCACCGGCCGGCGCCTGCGCGCGCGCCAGCAATGCGCGGCCCTCGTCGGCATCGATCACCGCCTGGCGCTGCCGCCCGGGATCCTGGACCGGTTTCCGACCGAGCCCGTCCCGCCCGCCGAGCCCGACGACGACGCCGGCATGCTGCAACGTGCCGTTCGCGTAGAGCAGCTTGGCGCCGACCGCGCCGACCTCCGGCCGCAGCGCCTGCCGGACCATCGCGTCGAGCC
>NZ_VRUV01000620.1:0-2430 GCF_008039455.1 Methylobacterium sp. WL116 | reverse complement strand
GGCGTAGGTCGCGCCGCGGGCGCGGGCGAGGTCGGCGAGCCCGGCGACGTAGCCGCCCGGGTCGCGGCAATGGCCCGCCTCCTCGACCATCACCCCGAAGGTGTAGCGGCGATGCAGGGTCGGCTCGCGCTGGCGCAGCTCGTCGGCCGAGAGCTCGAGCCATCGCACGCCGACCGCGCGGCGGATCGCCCAGGCCGCGGCGTCGGCCGCGAAGGCCGCCCGGTCGGGATAGACGTGCAGCAGGCCGCGCCGCTCGATCAGGTGGCCGAGGCCGGCCTCCTCGGCGAGGCCGGCATGGAGGCGGGGCGCATCCGCCAGCAGGGTGCGCATCGCCCGCGCCGTCTCGGCGATCTGCCGCCCGGTGCGCGCCGCCCAGATGTAGCGCACCAGCCAGGGCAGCACCCGGGGCAGGTAGCGCCAGCGGATGGCCAGCGGCCCGAGCGGGTCGGCGAGGTAGGACGGCACGCGCTTCCAGATGCCGGGCTCCGCCGGCGGGATCACCGAGTGCGACGAGAGCCAGCCGGCATTGCCGTAGCTCGACGCCTGCTCCCCGCCGGGCACGCCCGGATCGACCACCGTGACGCGATGGCCGGCGCGCAGGCATTCGAGCGCGCTCACGGTCCCGACCGCCCCCGAACCGATGATCACGACGTGGCGGGCCGATGGCTCGGTCATGGGTTGCGTATCCTGCCGGGGGGCGCGTGCGCCTCGCATCCGGGGTCAGTAGTCAACCCGGGCACCTGCGAGCAACGCCGCCCTCGGCGGCCCTGCCCATGCCGGGGAGCATAGGGCGTCGCCTTGCGCCGCGACGCGCTTGCTTCGAAGGCTGCCGACGAGGGAAGGGAAATTCCTTACCTCAAGCCGCCGAGGCCGCGATGGGTCCCCTCGTACGAGAGCGCAGCAAGATCACCGCGAAGGGCCAGACGACCGTCCCGAAGGTCGTGTGCCAGGCCCTGGGCGTCAGCTACGGCGGCGAGATCGCCTACGTCGTCGACGAGGGCGGCGTGCGCCTCACCCGCGTCGAGGTCGAGGAGGCGGACCCCGTGATCGAGGGATTCCTGGCCTTCCTCGCCCAGGACATGGCGCGCCGGCCGCAGGCCATCACGCCCTTCCCCGCCGATCTGATGGAGCGCATGTCGGCCCTCGCCGAGGGGATCGACGCCGATCCCGGCGCGGACATCGACGGTCCCGTGGCACTCTGATCGATGACGGTCGTCGGCGCGTGGACGATCTTCGCCCATCCGCTGCTGCTCGACCAGCTCGAGACGCTGACCGCCACCGTGGAGAAGGCCAAGGCCGACGACCCGGACGGGTACCGCAGGACCGCCAACGCGAAGCTGCTCGCGGTCTTGCGGAGATTGATGTTCGAGACCGTCCCGCAGGACCCGTCCCGGGCCGAGTACCGCCAGGGCGACCCCCTCGGCGCGTCCCGAAAGCATTGGTTCCGGGCCAAGTTCGGCAACGGCCGCTTCCGCCCGTTCTTCCGCTACGACAGCCGGACCAGGATCCTGATCTATGCGTGGGTGAACGACGCGGAGACGCTGCGCACCTACGGCGCGAAGACCGACGCCTATGCCGTGTTCGAGCGGATGCTCGACAAGGGCCATCCCCCCGACGATTGGGCGACGTTGCTCGCGGCGGCGTCCGCAGGGCCGCCGAAAGCGCGCCTGAAGACCGCAGCAGCGAAATAGCCGACCGACGGTCCGCAAGGGCGCCCCTGCCGGGCGCTTCGCGCGCAGGAGCGGCACTCAGGCCTGGTTCAGTCCCTCGTCGCGGCCGGCGGCATCGCCGCTAATCCACCACCAGCTCGACCCGGTCGGCGACGAACACGGAGGCCGCGGCCAGGATGCGTTTGCCGGCGGCGTCGACGTTGACGCTGGCGACCGTGAGCAGGGTCCGCCCCGGCGCCACGTCGAGGCGGCTGGCCTCCTCCGCGGTGGCGGTGCGTGCCCCGATCCGCGTCGAGAGGCGGGTGTAGTCGGCGATGCCGAACCCGGCGAAGGCGCGGGTGATCGAGCCGGAGGCGGCGTAGGCCTCGGCGAAGCCGGCGAAGCGCGGCAGCGGCAGGGCGATCCGCGCCGCCGAGATCGGGGCGTCGTCGGCCCGGTGCAGGGTCAGCATCTCGATCACCGGATCGCCGGCCGCGAGCCCCAGGGCCTCCGCCGTCTCGAGGCTCGCTGGCACCGTCGCCGCCGCGACGAGGTCGCCCCAGGCCTGGCGGCCGGCCCGGGTGACGATCTCGGAGAACCGGGTGCGCGGCCCGATCGGATAGGGGATCGGCCCCGGCTCGACGAAGGTGCCGCGCCCCTGCGTCGCCCAATCGTCGGGGGGATGGCCCTTGTCGAGCATCCGCTCGAACACGGCATAGGCGTCGGTCTTCGCGCCGTAGGTGCGCAGCGTCTCCGCGTCGTTCACCCACGCATAGATCAG
>NZ_VRUV01000061.1:0-14367 GCF_008039455.1 Methylobacterium sp. WL116 | reverse complement strand
GCCAGTGCCTCGGCCGTCCGGCGCGTCGGCTCGGACGGCCGGACCGCCGGCGAGACCTTAGCGACCGCACCGCCGCCACCGCCGAGGCCCAGGGCCGCCCGCATCGGTGCATCGTAGCCGTAGAGGTCGGGCAGCGTGCGGTAGCTGCCGCCGTCGTCGACGGTGGCGGTGAAGTAGGCGAGGTGCACCGGCAGCTTGTGCTCCAGGCGGATGGTGCGCTCGCCCTTGCCGACGAGCTTCTTCAGGCGCTCCTCGGTCCAGTTCGGCAGGACCACGTCGGCGAAGCGGAACGGGTCGTCGACGCGGACGCAGCCGTGGCTGAGGGCCCGTTCCGAACGCGAGAACAGCGAGCGGTTCGGCGTGTCGTGCAGGTACACGGCATGCTGGTTGGGGAACATGAACTTGATGAAGCCGAGCGCGTTCTTCTCGCCCGGCGGCTGGCGCAGCGAGACGTGGCCGCCGCGGCGTACGATCTCGTAGCCGCCCCAGGTGCTGCCGCCGTAGCTCGCGATCTTGGGCAGCATCGTCTTCAGGATCGAGGGCGGCACGTACCACGACGGGTTCACCACCGCGTATTCCATCAGCCCCGAGAACAGGGGCGTGCGCGAATCCGGCTTGCCGACGATGACGCGGGCCTCGTCGCGCGGGCGTCCGTCGCGGAACACGCGCAGGCGGAATTCCGGCACGTTGACCAGCACGTAGTCGGGCCCGAGATCGGTGCCGAGCCAGCGCCAGCGCTCCATGTTGACGATCAGCGCCGCGTCGTCGCCCACCGGCCGCACCGCACTCGCCTGCCTGGCGCCCTGCGCCAGCGCCACCACCGTCTGGACGTTGAGGACGCCGTTGCCGGGCAGGCCGCGGCCGCGCTGGAACTTGGCGACCGCCGCGGCGACGCCGGAATCGTAATCCTCCGGATCGCCCGGGGGGACGTCGAGGGTGCCGGCCTTCCGGCTCTCCAGATCGAAATGGGCGCGCAGCAGGGGCACGCGCGCATCGCGCATGCCGACGCGCAGGGCCGGACCGGGCGGCAGGCGCAGGGTGGTCGCCGGACCCGCATCGTCCGTCGCGGCCGGCGCGCGTGCCACCGACAGGCGGCTCTTGAGGGCGAGATAGCCGGGGGAGCGCGGATTGTAGGCCTGGAGCAGGTCGCCGGCGGTGCCGCCTGCGCCGGCGAGGCTCGCCAGGACCGTGTCGGCGGCCGGCAGATCGAGGGTCGGCGTGATCAGCCGCGAGATCGCGGCCAGGTTGATCCGCCCGCCGCGCGCGTCGCGGGCATAGAGGGCGGCGGCGGCCGAGAGCTTCAGGTCGGCCTCCGCGACGGCGGCCAGATCCTCGGCCTTGGCGGGGCTTTCCGTCTTGCCGGCGATGTCGGCTTTCCCCGCCTTCGGGAGCGCCGGCACCGGATAGGCGCGAGCGTCGAGGCCGTCCTCGGGCGCCGCCGCGAGGCGTGCGGCCACGGCCTTCGCCGCCGGCGTGTAGACGCCGTCCACGATCCAGACCGGCTTGAAGGCGCCGAGCGCGTAGAACGCCTGGATCGCCTCGCGCTCCTTCGTCGTCAGGCGGGCGAGCAGCGGGGCAGGCGAGGCCAGCCGGTTGAACACGGCGGCCGCCTGCGGGTCGCTCGGCACGGTGGGCGCCGCGGCGACCGCCGGACGCTCCGGTCCGGGCGCCTCGGTCTGGGCCGGATTGGCCTTCGGCGGCTCGGACGGAGTTACCGCCTCGAGGCCGGTGGCCGGCGGCGGCAGGCTCGGATCCGCGACCGCGGCCGGATCGGATGCGGGCGCCTTATCGGCGGCGACGGCCTTGTCCGGGGTCGCGGTGGCGACGGCGGCGGCGGGCGGGATGTCGTCCAGACCACCGCGGGCGAAGGCCGCCGTGGAAAGGGCGCCCTGCGCGACGGAGCCGGCCAACAGGACGGCCAGGGCTGCTTTGGCCGAGCGCGAGACGCCCATCTGCGAACCTCCTGGGGACCGACCTCGAGGCCGCCCACAACCTTATCAGTATCGGCGCAAGCCCGGTCGTGCGCAATCGCACCCCCTCCGCTCGCGCCGTCGCGTGCCTGCAAGTGCCTGATGCGCCGAGCCTATCGGTCAGGCGTCGGCCCTCGGGCCGGATCAGGCCGCGGCCTCTTCGGCCTTGTCGTCGCCGTCGAGCCCGAGATCCTTGAGCTTGCGATACAGGGTGGACCGGCCGATTCCGAGGCGGCGCGACACCTCCGACATCCGGCCGCGATAGAATTGCAGCGCGAAGCGGATGATCTCGGCCTCCAGCGCATCCATCGGCTTCATCTCGCCGGTGTCCTCGACCACCAGCGACATCGCGTGGGGGTCGCGCACCTCGACGCGGACGATCTCGCGCACCGGCTCGGGCGAATGGGCCGACAGCATCGGCTGCACGGGCGCCGCCGGGATGCGGACGTCGAAGCCCTCGACCTGGGCGGCGATCTGCGGGAACTCGGCCACCGTCAGCTCGTCGCCGTCGGCGAGCACCACCGCGCGGAACAGCGCGTTCTCGAGCTGGCGGACGTTGCCGGGCCAGCCGTATCGGGTCAGCAGCGCCATCGCCTCGGGGGTGATCGCGCGGACGCGCTTGCCTTCCTCGGCCGCGAACCGGGCGCAGAACGAGCGCACCAGGTCGGGCACGTCCTCGCGCCGGGCGCGGAGCGGCGGCAGGGTCATCGGGAAGACGTTGAGGCGATAGTACAGGTCCTCGCGGAAGCGGCCCTCCTTGACGAGGTCGAGCAGCGAGCGGTTCGTCGCCGAGACCAGGCGGATGTCGACGCGCACGCTGCGCTTGCCCCCGACCGGGTCGACCTCGCCCTCCTGCAGCGCGCGCAGCAGCTTCACCTGCGCATCGAGGGGCAGCTCGCCGATCTCGTCGAGGAACAGCGTCCCGCCGGACGCCTCCACGAACTTGCCGGCATGGCGCTCGGTGGCGCCGGTGAAGGCGCCCTTCTCGTGCCCGAACAGGGTCGATTCGACGAGATTGTCGGGGATCGCCCCGCAATTGACCGTGACGAAGGGCTTTCCGCGCCGCTCGCCCGATCCCTGGATCGCGCGCGCCAGCACCTCCTTGCCGACGCCGGATTCGCCCTCGATCAGCACCGGGATGTTGGATTTCGCGGCGCGTTCGGCGAGCCGGATCACCCGCTCCATGTCGGGCGACTTCGAGGTGAGGTCCTTGAAGCTGAGCGAGCCGGAGGCGCGGCGGCGCATGCGCCGGACCTCCTCCTCCAGGTGGTCGACCCGGAGCGCGTTCTTGATCGAGACCTGCAGCCGCTCGGCGCCGGCGGGCTTGACCACGAAGTCGACGGCGCCGGCGCGCATCGCGGTGACGACGGCGTCGATCGAGCCGTTGGCGGTCTGGACGATGACCGGGGTGTCGAGGCCGGATTTCCGCATCTCGGCGAGCACGCCGAGGCCGTCGAGGCCGCCGGGCATGACGAGGTCGAGCAGCACCACGTCGATCTCGGGCTGGGTCCGCAGCAGCGCGAGCGCGTCCGCACCGTTCTCCGCGAGCTTCGCCTCGAAGCCGAAGCGGCGCACCGTCGCCTCGGCGAGACGACGCTGAACGGGATCGTCGTCGACGATCAGGACCGTTGTCGCCATGCGGGCTTTTCCTCGCTGCCGCGGGTCGACCGCGGCGCCGGACCTCGCGGGACCCGGCACCCGGCACGACCGGCGGGTGTTTCGTTTCGAGCCGGAGCGTCGCCCAGATGCGTAAAGCCCCGCTTAACGACGACGGGAGATTTGCCGCAGGCGCCGCTTGCATCCCCGGCGGCCGCCGAATTCGGTTGAACGCCGTCGATCGCGCTCGATATGAGGCGGGAAGGGCCCGTCGGGCCCCGCGCGGGCGACACGCCGGCAACGAACCGAGGATCCATGCGAGGAATCATGTCCGCCCGAGCCTTCGCCCCCGCAGGGTCGCCCCTCCGGAGCGCCGAGGGCGCCTCCGCGGCGCGTGCCGCGGCCCACGCAGTCGATCTCGGGCCGCTTCCCGAATGGGACCTCGCCGACCTGTATTCCGGCCTGGACGCGCCGGACTTCCGCCGCGACCTCGCGAAGGCGGAAACGGATTGCCGTTCGTTCTCCGAGACCTACGCCGGGAAGATCGCGCAGCTCGCGAGCGGGCCCGACGCCTCGGGCAAGCTCGCCGCCGCTGTCGCGGCCTACGAGGCGATCGAGGAGCTGCTCGGCCGCCTGATGTCCTATGCCGGGCTGGTCTATTCCGGCGACACCACCGACGAGGCGCGGGCGAAGTTCTACGGCGACACCCGCGAGCGCCTCACCGACGCCTCCGGAAACCTGCTGTTCTTCGCGCTCGAGCTCAACCGGATCGAGGACGGTGTTCTCGACGTGGCGATGTCCGCCGGGCCGCTCGCTCGCTACGCCCCGTGGATCGAGGATCTGCGCCGCGAAAAGCCGTTCCAGCTCGAGGACCGGATCGAGAAGCTGTTCCTGGAGAAATCCGTCACCGCGAACGCGGCCTGGGACCGCCTGTTCAACGAGACCATCGCGGCCCTGCGCTTCCCCGTCCAGGGGGAGCGGCTGCCCCTGGAGCCGACGCTGAACAAGCTCCAGGACCCGGACGGCGAGGTCCGCCGGGAGGCGGCCGGGGCGCTGAGCGAGGTGTTCCGTGAGAACCTGCGGGTGTTCACGCTGATCACCAACACGCTGGCCAAGGATAAGGAGATCTCGGACCGCTGGCGCGGCTTCAAGGACGTGGCGGATGCCCGCCACCTCTCGAACCGCGTCGAGCCCGAGGTGGTCGCGGCGCTGGTCGATGCCGTTCGCGAGGCCTATCCGCGGCTCTCGCACCGCTACTACCAGCTGAAGGCCAAGTGGTTCGGCGTCGAGGCGCTGCCCTACTGGGACCGCAACGCGCCGCTGCCGAAGGTCGAGCAGCGCACCATCCCGTGGACCGAGGCGCGCGACACGGTGCTCGACGCCTACGGCGCGTTCTCGCCGAAGATGGCCGGCATCGCGCGGGACTTCTTCGACCGGCGCTGGATCGACGCGCCGACGCGGCCCGGCAAGGCGCCCGGCGCCTTCGCACACCCGACGGTGCCTTCGGTCCACCCCTACGTGCTGGTCAACTACCAGGGCAAGCCGCGGGACGTGATGACGCTCGCGCACGAGCTCGGCCACGGCGTGCATCAGGTGCTGGCCGGCCACAACGGCGCGCTGATGGCACCGACGCCGCTGACCCTGGCCGAGACCGCCAGCGTGTTCGGCGAGATGCTGACCTTCCGGCGCCTGCTCGCGGCGACGACCAACACGACCCAGCGCCGGGCGATGCTGGCCGCCAAGGTCGAGGACATGATCAACACGGTGGTGCGCCAGATCGCGTTCTACTCGTTCGAGCGCAAGGTCCACCTCGCGCGTGCCGAGGGCGAGCTCACCGCGGAGCAGATCAACGGCCTGTGGATGTCGGTGCAGGCCGAATCGCTCGGCCCGGCGATCACGCTCGATGCCGGATACGAGCCGTTCTGGGCCTACATCCCGCACTTCATCCACTCGCCGTTCTACGTCTACGCCTACGCCTTCGGCGACTGCCTGGTGAACTCGCTCTACGGGGTCTACGCGAAGGCGGAGGGCGGCTTCGTCGAGCGCTATTTCGCCCTGCTCTCGGCCGGCGGCTCGAAGCCCTACGGCGAGCTCCTGGCCCCGTTCGGCCTCGACGCCCGCGATCCCGGCTTCTGGCAGATCGGCCTCGGCATGATCGAGGGCATGATCGCGGAGCTGGAGGGGATGGAGGAGCCGAACCTCGCCACGTCGACGTAGCGACGGCGCACGTTGACACCGGCGGCGTGGGCTTCCTAGGTTGGCCGCGAGACGGAGGCCTTCATGAACGCCAGCCATGCCGCCTTCTTCGATCGCCCCGAAGCACGTCCGCTCAGGGACGTGCTCACCCGACCGGATCTTCTCCCGCAGTACGAGCTTCTCAGCCGTCTGGAGATTCCGGCCGTGCAGGCGGCGGTGTGGGACATCGAGCCGATCATCGCGACGTTCGATGCCGCGACGCGCACGCACGCGATACAGTCGTCGGGTGCCCTGATCGGCGATCTGCTGACGGCACGCGGCTTCCGCATCGCGCGGGATGCCAAAGGCGAGAAGCGGCGTGGACGCGTCCGCAAGGCGCGCTTCGTGAAGTCCGGCACGATCTGGGAGCCGCCAGCGCAATCAGATCGGGGCCATCGCGAGACGGTCGCGGCCATCATGGACGACATCATGGTCCGCTACCGCACCACCCTGACTGATCTGGCGAAGTGACGGTCGAGCCCGAGTGGCTCACCGTCGCGGACGTGATCGACGCCCATGCTCGGCAGCTTCGCGTCTTCGGGGGCGCCGTCGGCATCCGCGATGAGGGCGCGCTGGAATCCGCGCTCGCGCGTCCGATCAACAAGTGGCGCTACGAGACCGCATCGATTGCCGAACTCGCGGCGGCCTACGGCTTCGGCATCGTGCGCAACCATCCCTTCATGGACGGCAACAAGCGCGCGGGCTTCATGGCGATGCTCGCCTTCCTGATCCTGAACGGCCGGCCGTTCGCGCCCCATCCGGCCGAGGCGACAACTGTCATCATGGCGCTTGCCGCCGGCGCGATCGGGGAGCCCGACCTGGTGCGCTGGATCGACGACGGGTGTCCGCCGGCCTGAAGCCGGAAGGCATAAGGGTCGGCGTGAGAAGGTTGGACGATCACGGCGGAGACCAGGGGCTGCATACGAAAAGACCCGCGACGGGGTGCCCCGTCGCGGGTCTTTTCGGTCTTGGTTCCGGCCGCGATCAGACGGCGGCGACGTCGACCCGGATGTTGCCGCGGGTGGCGTGCGAGTACGGGCAGACCACGTCGGCGCGCTTCACGAGGTCGGCGGCCTTCTCGGCATCGATGCCCGGCAGGCTGGCCTTGAGGCTGACGGTGAGGCCGAAGCCGGTGCCGTCGTCGCGCTTGCCGATGCCGACCTCGGCGTCGACGCGGGCGTCCTCGGGCACCTTCACCTTGTCCTGGGCGGCGACGAACTTGATCGCGCCGAGGAAGCAGGCGGCGTAGCCGGCGGCGAAGAGCTGCTCGGGGTTGCTGCCCGGGCCGCCGTTGCCGCCGAGCTCCTTCGGGGTCGAGAGCCCAACGCCGAGACGGCTGTCGTCGGTCGCGGCGGATCCTTCGCGGCCGCCGGTGGCGTGGGCGTGGGCGGTGTAGAGAGCCTGCATCGTCGTCTCCTGTCGGCGTTGGGAATCACGCACCCGCTCGCGGGCGATCGGTGACCCTTCATCCCACGAAACTAGGTTGCGCGCAACCGATGTCGCGCGTTCAGAAGATCTCGAACAGGCCGGCCGCGCCCATGCCGCCGCCCACGCACATCGTGACCACGCCGTACTTGGCGCCCCGGCGGCGCCCCTCGATCAGCAGGTGCCCGGTCATGCGCGCGCCGGACATGCCGTAGGGATGGCCGATCGCGATCGCGCCGCCGTCGACGTTGAGGCGCTCGTCGGGAATGCCGAGGCGGTCGCGGCAATACAGGACCTGGACCGCGAAGGCCTCGTTCAGCTCCCACAGGTCGATGTCGCCGACGGTGAGCCCGTGCTGCTCGAGAAGCTTGGGCACGGCGAAGACCGGGCCAATGCCCATCTCGTCGGGCGCGCAGCCGGCGACCGCCATGCCGCGATAGGCGCCGAGCGGCTGCAGCCCGCGCCGCTCGGCCTCCCGCGCCTCCATCAGCACGCAGGCCGAGGCGCCGTCCGAGAGCTGGCTCGCGTTGCCGGCGGTGATGAACGCGCCCTCGGCGACGGCCTGCCCGTTGCGGAACACCGGCTTCAGGGCGGAAAGGTCCTCGAGCCGGGTCTGCGGCCGGTTGCCCTCGTCCTGCGAGAGCGTCACCGCGCGCTTCGTCACGGCACCGGTCGCCTTGTCGACGACCGCCATCTCGGTCGCCAGCGGCACGATCTCGTCGGCGAAGCGCCGGTTGGCCTGGGCCTCGGCGGTGCGGTGCTGCGACTGCAGCGCGTAGCGGTCCTGCGCCTCCCGATCGATGCCGTAGCGGGCGGCGACGATCTCGGCGGTCTCCAGCATCGACATGTAGACGTGCGGGGCCATCGCGGTGAGCGCCGCATCCTCGGCGCGGAAGCGGTTCAGGTGCTCGTTCTGGACGAGCGAGATCGATTCGAGGCCGCCGCCGATCGCGGCCTGCATGCCGTCGACGACGATCTGCTTGGCGGCGGTGGCGATCGCCATCAGCCCCGAGGCGCATTGCCGGTCGACGCTCATCCCCGCCACCGAAGCCGGGAGCCCGGCCCGCAGGGCGGATTGCCGCGCGATGTTGGTGCCGGTGGAGCCCTGCTGCAGGGCGGCCCCGAGGATCACGTCGCCGATCAGCGTGCCGGCTTCCTCCGGCGCGATGCCGGCGCGGGAGAGCGCGTGGGCGATCGCGTGGCCGCCGAGCGCCTGCGCCTGGGTGTCGTTGAAGGCGCCGCGATAGGCCTTGCCGATCGGGGTCCGCGCGGTCGAGACGATGACGGCTTCACGCATGGTGTGCTGGTCCTTGGCGGGGCCGATCCCGCCCGTATCGGGAAGACAGGCGGTGTGCCGGATCCGGCCGGCCGGCTCAACCGCGCGCGGCGAGCCCGAAGATCGCGCGCGCCTCGGCCGGGCTCGCCGGTGCGCAGTCGATGAGCGACAGCAGCGTCACCGCCTTCTCGACGAGCGCGGCGTTGCTCGGCGCCAGGCGTCCGCGGGCGAGGTAGAGGTTGTCCTCCAGGCCGACCCGGACGTTGCCGCCCATGCTGGCGGCGAGCGCCACCATCGGGAACTCGGCCCGGCCGATGCCGAAGGCCGACCAGACCGCGTCGGCCGGCAGCCGCGCGCGCATCTGCACCAGGGTCTCGGGGTCGGCCGGCGCCCCCCACGGGATGCCCAGGCAGATCTGAAACAGCGGCGGCGCCGCGAGATGCCCCTCGGCGATGAGGTGGCGGGCGAGCGCGATGTGGCCGAGGTCGAACACCTCGATCTCCGGCCGCACGCCGGCGGCGCGGATCGCCTCGGCCATGGCGCGCAGGTGCGCCGGGGTGTTGAGGAAAAGGTTCTCGCCGAAGTTCATCGTCGCGACGTCGAGGGTGCAGAGTTCCGGCCTGAGCGCGCTCACGTGGCGGGTGCGCACCGCCGGAGTCTCGAAGAGGGTGCCGGGCCCCGCCGCGGCCGGATCGGACGCGCCCGGCACGAAGCGCCCGCCGGCGCCCGTGGTCAGGTTGAGGATCACGTTGGCGTTGCGCTCGCGGATGCGCTCCACCACCTCGCGGTAATGCGCGAGCTCCATGCTCGGCGCCGCGGTCTCGGGGTGGCGGACGTGGATGTGCACCACCGCGGCGCCGGCCTCGGCCGCCTCGAGCGCCGAGCGGGCAATGGCCACCGGGCTGACCGGCACCGCCGGGTTCTTCGACGGCGTGTCGAACGAGCCCGTCAGGGCGCAGGTGATCACGGTCTTCTGCGACATCGCCGTCTCCTCAGATCATCCCGCCGTCGACCACCAGCGTCTCGCCGGTGATGTAGGCCCCGCCGGCGGCGAGGAAGAGCATCGCCTCGGCGATGTCCTCGGGCTCGGCCAGGCGCGCCATCAGGGTGTTGGCGACGGTCGCCGCCTTGCGCGCCTCGGGCCAGTTCGCGGTCCAGGGCGTGGCCACGAGGCCCGGCGCGACCGCGTTGACGCGGATCTCGGGGGCGAGCGCCCGGGCGAGCGAGCGCGTCAGGTTCACGAGCCCGGCCTTGCTCGCCGAGTAGGCGATGCTGGAGCCGCGCCGCCCGAGGCCGGCGACCGAGGCGGTGTTGACGATGGCGCCGCGGCGCGCCCGCAGGGCGGGGGCGGCGGCCCGCGCGCAGCGATAGGGGCCGACGAGGTTGGTCGACAGGATCGAATCCCAGAAATCCTCGGTCATCGCGTCGAGGTCCTCGAAGGCGATCGGCGCCTGCGTGCCCGAGGTGCCGGCATTGTTGATCAGCACGTCAAGGCCGCCGAGCGTCGCGATCGCCTCGGCCACCATCACCTCCGCCTCGCCTGCGCGGGAGACGTCGCCGGCGACCGCCGTGACGGAGAAGCCGTCCGCGCGCAGACGCCCGGCGGCCTCCGGGCCGCGTGGGTCGTCCGCGAGGTGGTTCAGGGCGACCGCGGCCCCGTTGCGCGCGAACAGCGTGGCGGCGGCCAGGCCGATGCCGGAGGACGCCCCGGTGACGAGGACGGCTTTGCCGCGAAGGTCGGCGCCGATCATGGTGTGCTCCCGTCTGCGATCGGAGGTCGGCGGCGGACGCTCACGTGCCCTCCATCCGGCCGATGCCGCGCATCGCCGCCTTAAGGGCGAGCAGCTTGCGGTCGCGCTCGCGGAACAGCTCCGCCGGGTCGCGGCCGCCCCAGTCGAAGTAGCCGCGCCCGGCCATCACCCCGGTCCGGCCCTCGGCGCAGAGGGCGTCGAGGCTGCCCGACCGGGTGCGCGGCGGGGGCGGGGCGTAGCTCGCGTTGGCGAGCGCCCGGCGCTGCAGGTCGAGACCGGTGAAGTCCGCCTTGGCAAGGTGGCCGAGAATCGGGATGCGCAGCGAGAGCCCGTGCACGATGGCGTCGTCGATCTCGCGCGGGGTGGCGTAGCCTTCGTCGAGGAGGTGGTGCACCTCGGCGGTGATCGCCGACTGGATGCGGTTGGCGACGTAGCCCGGCACGAAGCGCTTGAGGACGATCGGCACCTGGCCGAGCCCGACGACGAGGTCGCGGATCTCGGCCACCACCTCCGGCCGCGTCTCGGGACCCGGCACCACGTCGACGAGATCGATGATGTAGGGGGGCGTGTACCAGTGCGCGACGAGGGCGCGCGGCTGCCGCCCGGCCGGGATCAGCGGGAAGACGTCGAGGTAGCTGGTGTTGCTGGCGATCACCGCGTCGGCGGCGCAGAGCCCGTCGAGCTCGGAGAACAGCGTGCGCTTCGCCTCCGGGTCCTCGGTGATCGCCTCGACGACGAGGCTCGCCCCGTCGACCGTGGCCGCGAGGTCCGGCGAAAGCCGCACAGCCGCGGCGAGGCGGTCGGCGGTCCACCCGTTCGGCGCGACGCCGGCTTCCGCCAAGGTCGCGAGCGCGGAGGCCATCAGGGCGGGCACCGCATCAAGGGTCTCGGCGCGGCTGTCCGTGAGGCGGACGGCATGGCCGCCGAGCGCCAGGACCAGGGCGATGCCGTGACCCATCAGCCCGGCCCCGACGACGGCGATCTCGGCCATGATGTCCTCCTCCGGTCAGACGGTGGCGATCGGCGTCGCCGGCGAGCCGACGGCGCCGGGAAGCCGCAGGGGCGGCGCGGTGAGCAGGAAGCGATGGCGCCCGTTCGCCCTGAGCCAACTCGCCAGCGGGGTCAGGTGCCAGAGCTCGCCCAGCGGCAGCCCGAGCTTGAACAGGCAGTGCTCGTGCAGCGGCAGGATCGCGCAGCACGCCCCGCCCGGCCGCGCCGGATAGGCCTCGACCGCGTAGTTGTCGGCGATCAGCGCGGAGAGCCCGGTGTCGGTGATCCAGGCGAGCAGCCTCGCGTCGCGGCCATCGAGGACGGCGCAGATGCGGTGCACCGCGTCCCGGTCCGGATCGCCGCCCCAGGCCAAAAGGCGGTCGGCGAAGCCCGTATGCAGGCAGACCATGTCACCGGGCTCGACCGCGACCCCGTCGGCTTCCAGGATCCGCATCAGGGCGTCGTAGCCGACGAGCGTGCGGGCGTCGCCGTGATGCGCCCGCAGGTCGACCATCACGCCGCGGCCCTGCATGCCGTGCTCGGCCAAGCGCTCGATGCCGAGACGGCGCGCGCGCGACGGGGCCTCGACCTCGGCCGCCTCGCTCGGACCCGTCACGTCGAGGCCGCCGCGGAAACCGTTGTAGTAGACGGGTTTCGGCGTTCCGTCCCCGTCGGCGTCGAACAGGCCGCCGACATGGGCGAGGCTGTCCCACTGCGTCGAGTATTGCAGATAGAGCATCACCCGGTCGTCGCAGATCACGTCGGTGGCGCCGTCGACCTCCTCGCAGACCCGAAAGTTGGTCACAGGCCGGCCGTTGGCCCGGACCGTCGGGCTGAGGCGCGGCGGGTGGCGGCGCTGGTTCAGGACGTTGCCGCCGGGCAGGTCGAGGGGCAGGCTGAGGCAGAAGGTCCGGCCCACGCGGACCTCCGCGACGCCCTGCAGCACCTTGGCCGCATCGAGCCCGTTGACGCGGCCGAGTTGGTCCTCAGGGCCGTAATCGCCCCAGGTCGAGCCCTCGGGCCGGCGGCGCCAGCGCGGCTCGGTCATCGGCGCGTCCTGCCGGTATCGGTTCTGCCCTCGCAGATCCGGGGCGCGGCGGGTGCCGGAGCCGGGCGCATGCGTCCATCCCTGAAGGCGGATCCTTGGCGGATCCCGTTGGCCGCATCGTCCGTCCGGCCATACCGGTCTGTCAACGACCGGGTCGCGGCCGGAGCGACGAAGCCGGGCGGATTTGTCAGGGCGCGCGAGCGCCCGCATACCGGACCTTCGAAACGGGCGAGGGCCGGAGCAGCCGATGCGCGAGCAGGATACGATCTTCGGAGCCGACATCCCGTTCGCGCGGCTCTGCGGCGTCGAGGCGCTCAGCTATGCCGAGGGACGCACCCGGCTGCGGCTGAGGCTGCGCGACGACCACGGCAACAACCTCGGCATCGCCCATGGCGGGGTGATCTGCACGCTGCTCGACATCGCCATGGGGACGGCGGCGCGGCTCGCCGCCGGGCGGCCGGTGCTCACCCTCGACATGCAGACCCGCTTCCTCGCCCCCGGCCGCGGCGTGCTGCTGGCCGAAGGGTTCGTGGTGCGCGGCGGGCGCTCGGTTCTGTTCTGCGAGGCGGAGATCCGCGGGGAGGGCGGCGATCTGGTGGCGACGGCGAGCGGCCTGTTCAAGCCTGCCCGCAGCGAGCCGGCGCCTGCGGCGTAAGGCGGGCGCGAACATCGACGAAAGCGGCCGCCGCCGACACGAAAAAAGCCCCGGACGCATGCGCCCGGGGCTTCATCGCAACCTTGCAAGGGGCCGGAGGGATCACCCTCCGGCGAAGACCTTAGAGGCCGCCGAACTTGTAGTTGAAGCCAGCGCGGATGATGCTACCCTCGGTGCGGAAGCGCGAGATGTAGCCGGCGCCCGGGCCGACACCGTTGAACGAGCCGACGATGACGTTGCGGCTGCCGAGGTCGTAGTGGAGGTACTCGGCCTTGATCGTCACGGCGTCGTACTTCAGGCCGAGATACTTCGCGAAGGCGAAGGTGTTTAGGAAGCTGTCGGTCGGGATCGCGTACTCGACGCCGCCGCCGTAGGCGTAACCGGTCTCGAGGTTGTTGGTGCGGCCGGCGAAGGCGAGGGCGCCGCCGGGGGTGTAAAAGTTGGCATCGTACTGGACCTCGCCGAAGGCGAAGCCGCCGGTCCCGTAGACCATGAACCGGTCGAAGGCGTAGCCGACGCGGCCGGTGACGGTGCCGAGATATTCCAGGCTCTGGCGGAAGTAGTTCGGGTTCGGCGCGCCGCCGACGACGCTCGGAGCGTCGAGGCTGAAGCGGCCCTTGTGGATGTCGGTCCAGTCGACGCTGACGGCGCCGCCGAGGACGAAGCCGGAGCCCGGGGTGAACTGATAGTTGTAGCCCGCGGTGCCGCCGATCTTGCCGATGCCGTCGGTCTCGGTGGTGGCCAGCGGCGGACGACGCAGGGCCTGCACGTTGGCGACGTTCGCGGGCGAGATGCCGGTGGTGGTGATCCGCTGGCGGTCGGTGAAGGTGTAGGTCGACTCGAGGCCGGCGTAGAAGCCGGTCCAGGTGAAGACCGGGATCGGGGTGAAGACCGGCGGGGGCTCGCGGCGCGGCAGGTCGGCGGCGGAGGCGACGGCGGTCATGCCGGCCAGCACGGTCGAGGCGAGGAGAAGCTTCTTCGTCATGTGAGGGGTACCTGAAGACTGTCCCGAATGGCTCTGGCCCCACTTAAGCGTAAGCATGCCCGGGCAACTATGCCCGCCGTGCCACAGTGCGGCCCAAATGCAGCGGTGGCGCCACGGACAACCTTGCCCGACCGAATCGCCGCCGGCCTGCCCCGTCGGGCCGGCGGCGGGCGCGGCCGGGGCGCCGGCCCTTGATCAAAGGACGGCGAGCCTCTAATCCGACCGCGCCTTTCGCCGGGGCTCCCCCGCGAGCCGGGCGAGAGTCGAGATCGGGTGCGCCCGTGCGCGGGCCCTGCCGCAGGAACGGGAACCATGGCCAAAGAGAAGTTTGCCCGCACGAAGCCGCACTGCAACATCGGCACGATCGGTCACGTCGACCACGGCAAGACGTCGCTGACGGCGGCGATCACGAAGGTCTTGGCGGAGTCCGGCGGGG